>CAZJQW010000020.1:0-9207 GCA_964548575.1 uncultured Candidatus Saccharibacteria bacterium | reverse complement strand
CTGATCTGGACCTCTCTGTCGTCTGTATCCACGATTCCGAAGACAACGAGTACAAGAGCTTCTTCACAAATGAACTCGGAAAGCTCTGGCCTATCATAGAGAAAGCTGACCTACTCATCACTTGGAATGGAGAGCATTTCGATATACCTATATTGAACAAATACTACCCAGGAGACCTCACGAAGATAAAAAGCCTTGATCTCATGAAGGAAGTGCAGAATGTCCTAGGCAGGAGACTCAAGCTCGATTCTGTCGGCGAAGCGACGCTCAACAGGAACAAATCCGGACATGGACTCGAGGCTATAGAGTGGTGGAGAAAAGGTGAATTGGACAAGCTAGTCAGATACTGCATCGATGATGTAAAGCTGACCAAAGATCTATACGACTTTGCCGTGAAGAACAGCAAACTAAAATACAAAGAATTTGGTACACTAAAGGATATTCCACTCAATACAACGATGTGGGAAGTGCCAGCTTCAGTTGCGATGACACATACATTACCATTTTAAAATAACAATATGGATTCGAAACCACAAAGTCCCGCTGTATCCTTGCCAGCTGCTATAGTCATTGCAGGAGCACTCATAGCTGTCGCTATCATTTGGACGAACAAATCCGAGACCGTCACAAAGAATGCGGATAGCGAAAGCACAGAACAAAGCGAAACGGCTGAGGCGACAGTTGGCAAGCTTCCTCCAATAACCGACAAAGATCATATCCTAGGAAACCCTGAAGCTACGATAAAAGTAGTTGAATACTCGGATCCATCTTGTCCTTTTTGCAAGATGTTCAATCAAACAATGGTAGATATCATGGCTGAATATGGTCCTGCAGGTAAAGTAGCTTGGGTCTATCGTTCATTCCCTCTCGACAAACCCAATGCGAATGGCCAAGTCCTTCACCCCGACGCTGGCAAGCAAGCAGAAGCTTTCGAGTGTGCTGCCGAGCTCGGCGGTAACAAATCATTTTGGGACTACGAAAAGCTCTTCTATAGCAGGATAGACACCGCCCAAGGCTTCGACAATGCAAAGCTACCAGATCTAGGAGCTGAGATCGGACTCGATAAAGTCAAATTCAAAGAATGCCTAGACGGCGGCAAGATGAAGGCCCGAGTGGATGCTCAATATGAGAGCGGTATCGAAGCAGGCGTACATACAAAAGGAACACCGTATTCGATCATACTCGGACCAGGCGATAGAGAGACGCCGATACTAGGCGCACAACCAGCCTCTTCATTAAAGAAAATCATCGACGTGTTATTGGAGTAGTTTCGAGGAAGCCGAAGCCAAAAGGACTTTTCCAAGCCTGCAATACTCGCAGGCTTTTTCCTTGCACGTACTATCCACGAAAGATAGATCCAAGATGCTATGGCATACAGCTTCGATGGACTTTTTGAGTTCTACTACCTCTTCTCCCTTTATCATGAACTGCTCTCTTTTGTACTTACCTCGGGCATTTGGCTCGACGAAATCTATGATCCCGTATTCCATATCAAATTTCTTCGCAGAATCGAGGAGAAGCTTGTAGAAGACGAGCTGTCTCTTATAGTTCCCATCGGCGTCTTTCGTCTGGCCTTCTATCTCATTCCTCGATTTGGGCTTGCTCGTCTTGTAGTCTACGACAGCTACCTTAGAGCCATTTAGGATCTCTACTTTGTCGAGCTTGCCAGTGAGCTCTATCCTGACTGGACCGTCCTTGCAAGAGATGACGATCTCACCTCCTTTCACTGCGACTTCTGTGAGCAGATTCCTATTCCAAGTTCCTTCATATTCGCTTATATATCCTCCCAGAGATTCCCCGCCTCGTTCTATGGAATCTCTGCGGTCATCTTGAGACAAAGGCTCTGACTCAATGTTGTGCTTTAGAACTTCCAAGAATTTCTTCTTCGACATGTCTCTTTCGCTTTTGTAGAGATCAAAATAAGTCTTCAAAGCTCGATGCACCGCAGTTCCATACATCTGATGCTTGGAGGGCGCTTGGGGAATCTTGATCAAGTTCACAAAAAAGTAAGTCCAAGGACATTTGAGAAAGTTATTGAGATGTGTGACCGAAAAAGCAGATGAAGCAAATCTGGACTTTACGAACTCAGCATTTAGGATAGATATAGAAGTATTTGACTTGGGTTTTGACAGCACTTTTGAGAACCCCGAGTGGGCGTGCTCAGGCTCTATCTTCTTCACTATGACTAGAGACGGATCTATCTCGGTCAAGAACTGGCTAGGAAGGGCTTGGGAACCTTCTATAGAAGTTGAATACGAGATCTGGATAGATTCTCTAGCTCGAGTCATAGCCACATAGAAAAGCCTTCTCTCATCTTCTAACCTGCCAACGTCTCTCGCGTGTTCGATGATGGGGATGTTCCACTTGTTCTTTTTGCTCCTATTGCCCCATACGCCATCTACTGCATTGATTATGAACACATGGTTGAACTCGAGACCCTTGGATCTGTGAGCCGTCATGAGCCTCACTCCTCCCACATGGTCCATATATCCCCTTCTAGCCAACAATCCGTGCTCGCTTATAGCATCGAGATAAGAGATGAAGTCTGCCAAGAAAAATGTCCTCTTTGATTTTGCGGCCTCGATGATCTTGTCATAGAAGGCGTGCAACGCTCCGAGCCTCTCGAGTGAATCAGGCGCTTCTGCTATAGATACCATCATCCCTGTCTCCTGAATGAGCTTCTGGATGAAGTCGGTGCAAGAAACCGTCTGAGCCTCTTTTGACCACCCCAATATGCGACTGTATGCAGTTTTGACTTGCCTTCCCGCATCGCTCTTGGAATCCTTTATAGCTTCATAGAGCTCTATCTTTTCTCTTCGTGCGGCCGAACATACTTCCATGACGCAACCTGTATCCAAACCGAGCTCGGGCAACAGAAAAGCTTTGGCCAAGTTTTCGCTATCCGATGGGTTATGAATAGCTCTGCTTAGAATGATGAGCTTTATCGAATCCACTGCGCCCAAAATGTCATGGTCGGACTCGATCCTATGCTTCACTCCTCTTACACCTAGGACCTGCGCGATAGCTTTTGCTTCTTTGTTCTCTCTATATAGCACAGCTATCTCTTCCTCCTTTTCTCCTTCTTTGAGTAATTCCTCTATCTGATCCGCCACATGCATGAGCTCATCATCTTTGGAGGCGCATTCGTGGACAGAGATAGGATTGGAACCCATCTGCAATGACAAGAGCTTTGTCCTCTCCCTTCCCGGAATGACTGGATTGTTCTCTATGAGACTATGCGATGCATCTAGGATGCCTTGGTGCGAACGATAGTTGTGCTCCAGATCTATGACGACCGCGCTCTCATATTTCTTTGTGAAATAAAGGAAGTTGTCGAGAGAAGCTCCTTGGAATCTGTATATGGCCTGCTTGTCATCGCCCACGATAAAAAGATTTGGCGAGTCATGGAAGTCTGCTAAAAGTTCGAGGATCCTATTTTGGGCCATATTCGCATCCTGATGCTCGTCTGCCAAGATATATTGATAATTCTCCTGAAGAATGAGCTTGAAATTGTGATCTTTTTCTAGCGCTCGAACGAGCTCGAGGAGCATATCATCGAAGTCATAATATTTGAGCCTAGCCAGCTCTTCTTCATACCTTCTATAGGCGAATGCTAACTCGCGATTTTTGAGGTCGCGCTTTATGATCTTTTCTTTTTCTGTCTCGCTCATGGATGGATCATCGAAGCTACCGAGTTTTGGAATGCTTTCTTTGAGCGCTTTGGGAGAAAAGTTCTCGCGTTTCAAAATATGTATCTCGTGGAGGATAGATGTCACATAATGAGTCGGGTTTCCATATGGCCTCAAAAGGTCTATCTCTCTGGATTCTATTATTTATTTTATTATTTTTATCTGTTCTGCCTCAGTCACAACTGACGAGCCTATGATGCGCGGAAAATAATCTGGATACTGCTCGATAATATGTCGAGCAAATCCATGAAATGTGTGGATGTTCACTTTGTAAGCTGCTGGACCGACTATAGAGACGAGCTTCTTCCTCATAGCGAAGGCACCTGATTCCGTAAAAGTTAGGGCCAGAATGTTCTCAGGTCGAGTGTCAGTCTTCTTCACAATATTCGCTATCCTGAGGGTCAGCACAGTCGTCTTCCCTGTGCCTGGACCAGCTATGACCATAACAGGGCCTTCTATGGCATCCACAGCCTGCTTTTGAGCCTTATTCAGGACCCCGTAGAGCGAATCGAACTCTGACGTATTTACGCTTTTGGCCTCGGTTTTCATGGTGGGATTATATCTCAAAAACCGCCCTTGCGGGCGGTTCGACGAATTTGAATACAAAACTAGTAGTTCTTCAATCTGTTTATCTTGTCGTGCTGTCTGATCTTGTCATGCGCCTTGGCTTCGATCTGCCTGATGCGCTCGCGGGTCACACCAAACTCGCGTCCGACTTCCTCGAGAGTATGAGTGATGCCGTCATTCAAGCCATGCCTCATCTCTAGAATCTTGCGCTCCTTCTCTGAGAGGTCGTTCAAAACCATGTTGACTTGGTCTCGGAGGATCCTCCTCGAAGATTCTTGGTCTGGAGAAAGTATCTTTTCATCTGGCAAAAAATCCTGAAGTGTCGACTTGCCCTCATCCTCGTCTCCAACTGGAGTCTCGAGAGAGACGACATCCTGTTCTATCTTTTCGATCTGATATATCTTGTCCACGTCCATGCCCATTTCCATGGCGATCTCATCTGGAAGCGGCTCTCGACCGAGGTCATGAGAGAGTCTGCGGACGACTTGTTTGTATTTTGCGATAGTCTCCACCATATGCACTGGAACGCGGATAGTTCTAGACTGGTCTGCAAGTGCTCGGGTTATAGCTTGTCTGATCCACCAAGTAGCGTATGTTGAAAATTTGTATCCTTTTGTCCAGTCGAATTTGTCTACCGCACGGAAAAGTCCAAGGTTTCCTTCTTGGATAAGGTCGAGCAAGGTGAGATCCGGGCTTCGTCCAACGTATTTTTTGGCTATTGAAACGACGAGGCGGAGGTTGGCTTTGGCGAGGAGATTCTTGGCTTCTGTATCCCCATTTTGGATGCGTCGTGCGAGGTCCTTTTCCATGGCCGCATTGATGAGCTGATACTGTCCTATCTCTTTCAAATACATCTGGATAGAATCGTATGCGGAATCAGATCCTCTCGAAACATGATGGCCCTTCTTTGCTGTGGTATCTTCGACTTCCAAAAGTCCTCCTCCTTCGAGGACATCCACATTCGCTGCAGCGAACTTTGCATAGAGTTCGTCGAGGAACATGATGTCGTTCTCGATCTGAGGAAAGTCTTTCAAGATCTCATCATAGGTTACGAAGCCTCGGTCACGGCCTTTCTGGATGAGCTTGTTCGCTTTGATCTCAAAATCGCGAGCCGAATTTCCCGGCTTTGATTTGGAAGGAGCGCTCTTGGAGCCGCCTTTAGCGCCCTTTTTTGGATTGAGTTTTTTGACCGGCTTTTTTATGCCCTTGCGAGCCTTAGTAGCCGTTCTTTTTGTTTTGGACATGAGGAGTGATTTTAGCTTACGTGAGGATGATTGTATGATATTTGCATTATTTGCGCAAGTACATAGTGCATATCTGCTTTCAATCAGCACTCATAAATACCTGACCTATGAAGCCTTTGATTGGGAGTTTTGGGACTAATTGCCTGTCTATTGGGCTATTTTCCGTGCCTTTTTGAGGCTAATTCTGCTTTTTTGATCGATAAACGTTGGCACTCGCCGGCCATTTCTGTGACTCTCGCTGCATTTTTATCTTTTTCAGCCAGTCTCAAATCAGCCATTCTGTTAACCAATTGTTCATTGATGATATCTTCTTCGAAATTCAAAACGAGCTCCTTCATATGCTGGTCCCATCGACTTTGATCATTCCCGAAGAAAGCTTCGGCTTCGAATGTAACGTCATCTAGAACCTGCTCTATCCTTTTTTGTCGCTCATCATAACTGGAACCGGCGATCTCCCTTATCTGTTTGCGATAATCATCCGCAAACGGGAGTCGAGCGGTTGCCATGAGCGCGAGGAGCCCAAACATTCTACGCTCGACTAGGTCGAGTCGGTGCGGGGATCTTTGTACCATATGCGGTTGATGTCCCGCTACTTTTGCTGACGATGACGCACCCTGATTCATTGCAGAACCGGTCGATGAAGCAGAAGTCGATGTGGACATCTTTGCAGCCTTTCTGACGTCATCCCAGACTGCCTGCTCTGACAAGCCACTTTTTTCTGCGATGAGCTTTATATAGAATGCCTTGTCCATTTCGCTATCTATCTTCAAAAGAAATGGGAATATCCTCTCATTCACGGCGCGTGCAAGTTTGTGGGGATCTTTGACTTCTTCGAGGACGTTTCTCAATTCAAATTCGATGACGTGCTTGGCATTCTTGAGCACGGTCTTCCAATTCTCTGGATCGCTCACGATAAGGTCTGCAGGATCTTTGCCTCCTTCTACTTCAGCGATCTTCACTGACATTCCCATGCCCAGAGCCGTAGCAGCCACTGCGCGCATCGCCGCCATCCTGCCTGCTTTGTCCGAATCAAGAGCTATGATCATATTGGGAGACAAGCGCCTCACCATCCCAAGGTTGCTCACTATCCCGCTCTCATCTTTGGCTTGGTCTGTGAGAGCTGTTCCCGAAGCGGCGACTGCATTCTTCACTCCTGTTTGATGCGAAAGGATGAGGTCCATCTGTCCTTCTACCAAAATAGAATAATTCAATCTCCTTATCTCCGACTTTGCTTTGTCCAATCCAAAAAGAACTTGCGACTTATTGAAAAGTGGAGTATCAGGGCTGTTCAGATATTTTGCCGACTTTTCATCTTCCACCAAAATGCGCCCGGTAAATGCGACGATGCGCCCACTCGTGTCGGATATGGGGAACATGATCCTGCCTCGGAATCTGTCGTATGTATCGTCCATTCCCTGTTTGTGCTCTTCACGCCTCTTCACTAGTCCAGCTTTTTCGATGATTGCTTCTGGATATCCTTTTTTCTTCAAATGTCCAAGCAAATTTTTCCAGCCGAGAGGCGCCCACCCTATTCGGAATACGCTTCGAGTCTCTCCGCTCACTCCTCTTCCTTGAACGTATTTCTTTGCCTCGGGCGAGGATTCGTATTGCGCCTCAAAATATTGCGTCGCTTCTTCCATGACTTGGAACAATCTGTCTCTTTCGCTATCTGCTTTGTTGAACCCACTATCGAGGACTACTCCCGCTCTCTCCGCGAGCACCTTAAGGGCTCCCTTGAAATCCAACCCCTCGAACTGTTCGACGAATGAGAATATGTCCCCCTTCGCGGCGCAACCAAAGCAATAGTATCCTCCACGGTCAGGTGATATGAAAAATGAGGCCGTTTTTTCATTGTGGAATGGACATTTGGCCTTGAATGACTTGCCCGCTTTCTCGAGCTTCACATATGAGCCGATAAGCTCGTCTATAGGAATACGAGCCTTGATCTCTTCGACTTGAGAGCGATTCATGGGGCGGTTAGGGGTGTTGCGATTTGGGATATTAGAGGCGCTGTTCATGGGTACATTATACATAAAATGAATGTCCTTACACTAAAATCCAAGAGGCAAAATCTTCTTAGGGTTCTTTTTATCCACACTCAACCATTCTATCTCCTAGACAGAGTAATTCACGCCAAAATCCAAAGCTTAGCAGAGCCATCCTAAGACACAAAAACTCAAAATGACTATGAATGTAGTTGAGAGTAAAAAAACTCCAAATATGGCAAACACCGCCGACAAATGAGATCGAAAAACCGCCACTTTCGAGACGGTTTTTCTATTCTCTAATTCTAATCAATAACTACCTGCGATTTCTATTTTCCACTTTCTATTTTCTATTTTCTATTTTTGCGTCCCTAATTACTAGTTACTAATTACCAGAAACCAGCAACTAGCAACCAGTTACCAGCAACTAGCATCCTACTTCACATAGCTCCTCACATCCTCTATAACCGGCTGGTTTTCTTTGATCTTGTCCACCATCTCCTTCTTTGGAGAGCCTTTGAATCCAGAACCAGCAGGAACGAGGCGGCCGATGATGACGTTCTCCATGAGACCAGTGAGGTCGTCAGAGGCGCCACGGACCGCGTTTGCAATGAGTACTCGTGTAGTGTGCTGGAATGACGCAGCTGAAAGGAAGCTCTTCCTAGAGAGAGACGTCTCGGTGATACCCATCACAAGCTTCTCGGCTTTGGCCTTTACGCCATCTCCGACAGCAGCATTCTCTTCTGAGAGCTGGATATCATCGATGACCATGCCCTCAGTGAGATTTGTATCTCCAGCATCGATCACCCTTCGGCGCGAGAACATCTGCTTCACGATGAGCTCGATGTGCTTTCTAGACACAGTTTCTCCCTGAAGCTCGTAGATCTTACCGACTTCGGTGATGACATATTCCTTGGCTTTTTCTTCACCTCCATATTCGAAGACTTCATCGATATCAGCAGATCCGTCAGTGAGAAGTTGGCCTTTTTTGACCCTGTCCCCCATTTTGACAAGAACAGTTCGGCGATATGGGAATACGTACTCGACTTCGGCGACTTTCTTCTTGCCCCTGTCTTCGATTTCAGGAAGGACGTATATAGCTTTCTCTTTACCCATATCCTTCACTCCAGTGACGACGCCGTCAACAGATGCAACTACAGCAGGATTCTTTGGTCGGCGCTTTTCGAAGACTTCTTCGACACGAGGCAAACCTTGTGTTATGTCTCCACCCAAAGCAGCCGCACCTCCAGCGTGGAACGTTCTCATAGTGAGCTGGGTACCAGGCTCACCGATAGCTTGCGCAGCGACAGTACCAACAGCCTCTCCCAAAGAGACGAGCTGATTCTTTCCAAGGTCGAGACCGTAGCATTTCGAACAAACTCCTCGAACAGTCTTGCATGAGAGAGGAGATCTGACGCGGACTTCGGTCAGGCCCAGATCTTCTATCTTTGCAGAATCAGTCTTTGAGAGCATATGGCCTTTCTTGAACAAGACTTCGCCACTTTCGGACTTCAAGTCTTCAGCAAGAATCCTTCCGCGGATGTTCTTTGAAAGAGGGATCGCAAGTCCAGAAGCAGTCTGCTTGTGGATAGTGATGGAATCCTTTGTTCCGCAATCCACTTCTGAAACAACTACGTCTTGAGCGACGACGAACAGCTTACGAGTGAGGTAACCTGCTTTGGCAGTGTTCAAAGCTGTGTCAGTGAGACCTTTTCTGGAACC
>CAZJQW010000019.1:0-9606 GCA_964548575.1 uncultured Candidatus Saccharibacteria bacterium | reverse complement strand
AATAGGAGAGCTCGTCGGCCACTTTGGAGCGGGCAAGGGGTATGACCGTTATGATATTCATGCTCTATTTATATATCATTGTGGGCAGATTGTGAATTCTTTGAATAAGCATTACAATTGTAAAAATGAATACACATATCAAAGACGCTGCAACAAGCCCGCTTAGCGGACAAACAGATGAGCAAAATACCTTATATATCAAGGGTTTGGCAGGAAACAAGACTCTAAAGGGAACGATCAAGATCCATGGAGCCAAAAATTCAGCTTTGAAAGCTATGGCTGCTGCGGTGCTCTTCGATGGACCTGTGAAGCTCACGAATGTACCCGAAACCGATGATACACGAACTTTGTCAAATATTTTGACAAAAATGGGAGCTAGTGTCTCTACGGTCACAAATGGAGTGCTTGTGGTCGATGCTTCAACGATGGATAGGACAGATATTGACGTTGAATTGGCAAAAAACATGAGAGCATCCGTGGTCTTGACTGGACCTATGCTCGGAAGATTCCGAAAAGTATGTTTCCCCATGCCTGGTGGATGCGTCATAGGCGCGAGACCTATAGACCTCTTTATAGAAGGTTACAGATCTATGGGCGCAGTTGTGAAAGAGGTCGGACCTGTGTATGACATCGAAGGAAAACTAAATGGTACGGAAATTTTTTTTGATAAGGTCTCTGTGGGCGGCACTGAAACTTTGATGATGTCTGCAGTTCTTGCGAATGGAACGACGGTGCTCAAAAATTGCGCGATGGAGCCTGAGATCGTGAATGTCGCAGAATGGTTGAATGCTTGTGGAGCAGAGATCAGGGGTGCTGGCACTCCGACTATCACAGTGGTCGGTCGTGCAGGAAAGCTTTTGCAAGCCAAGTCGGAATACGTGGCCATCCCTGATAGGATCGAGACTGCGAGCTACCTTCTTCTTGGTGCTCTCTGCGCGTCGGACCTTGTGATCGAGAATTGTGATCCTCGACACATCGAATCTGTGATCAGGCTCATCCAAAAATCTGGCGTGCCTGTATTTTTTGATGATCATTCGATAACGATAGCAGGGAACAATGCTCCAAATTCGAGTTTCAAATTTTTTAGCTTCACTACTCATGAATATCCCGGAGTCTCTACTGATATCCAAGCTCCTCTCGTTACATTCTTGACTCAGACTGCTGGTAGGAGCCGAGTATTCGAAACTGTTTTCGAAGGAAGATTCAAGTATATTGCTGATCTCATCAGGATGGGCGCCAATATTTCTCCGATGAATGAAAGGGAAATCATGATCGAAGGTCCGAGCGTCCTAGACAAGTTGCCTTCGGACGAAGTTCTGACTGCCCACGATATTCGCGCAGGCTTTGCGATAGTGATGGCTGCTCTCGTCGGTTATGGCGATTTCAAGATAATAAATACACAACTCATCGATAGGGGGTATGAAGGGTTGGTCGAGAATCTGAAGGGCTTGGGTGCGAATATTTCTTCAAATTAAATATGAAAAAGGGGTTATTGAGTCTTCTTCTATTAAAGTTGTTGAGTAGAGATTAGTGCGCCAAAAATTAGGAGTACGGTATGGGGAGTCGAGGAAAGTTAAGAAAAGGCGGGGGAACAGGACCTTTTTTGCGACACTTCGCGCAAGTGAAGTCAGACTTTAGTTGCGCGAAGTGCCTCAAAAAAAAGAATGCCGTGCTGGAGCTCGTCTGTATGAAGTCTGCTACAATTAATTGACACAATTGACACACATGCAATTATCCATAAATTCATACCCTGACAAAAATGTCGGGGTTTTTTATGAACCGAAAATCTTCCCATTTTTCCTTCTCTTGTGCTATATTCAGCGTCATGAGCATCTTCTCGCCAAAGCTCGGAATCGACCTAGGAACAGCCAATACTCTAGTTTTTGTGCCTGGAAAAGGCATAGTTTTGAATGAACCCTCCGTAGTTGCAGTCTCTGAAGTAGACAAGCAAGTCCTCGCAGTCGGAAATCAGGCCAAAGAGATGGTGGGCAGAACGCCAGATTCTATCATCGCCTACAGGCCGATGAGAGACGGCGTGATCGCTGATTACAAAGTCACTGAGGCCATGCTCCGATACTTCATAGACCAAGCTTTAGGCAGATTCAATATTTTCAAACCAGAAGTGATGATATCAGTTCCAGCATCGATAACTTCCACAGAGCGTCGAGCAGTCATAGAGGCAGCCATTCGCGCGGGCGCAAGAAATGCATTTGTGGTGAAGGAGCCGATACTCGCCGCGATCGGAGCCGGCATTCCTATTCATGAAGCCAAAGGACATATGGTTGTAGATATAGGCGGTGGAACCACGGACGTTGCAGTCATCTCACTTGGGGGAATAGTCTCATCGACTTCTGTGAAGTGCGCTGGAACAAAGCTCGACCTTTCGATTGCCGACTATGTAAAGAAGACTTTCAATCTGGCGATAGGCGATCATATGGCAGAACATATCAAGATAACTATCGGTTCTGCAGTTCCACTGGAACAAGAGCTCAGCATGACAGTGAAAGGCCGAGATTATATTTCGGGCTTGCCACGTTCGACAGAGATGCGCACGAACGAGATCGTGAAGGCTCTTTCTTCAGAGCTTCGTGAAATGATAAAAGCTATAAAGGATGTGCTTCAGGAGACTCCACCGGAGTTGGCCGCCGATATCATTGACCAAGGAATCACGATGACTGGAGGATCATCGCTTCTTCGCAATCTTCCAGAGCTGGTTTTCAGGCGAACAGGAGTCAAAGCTCAACTCGCAGAAGAGCCTCTGCTTTGCGTCGTGAAGGGCACAGGTATCGCGCTCGACCATTTGGGCGTATATAAGAAGTCAATCATGGCCAAACGCTAGGTCGGTGAATGAAACACAATTCAAGCAAGTTCCTCGCAAATCAACTGCATTTACATGGATACTCTCTTTAAACTCAATCATCACGCATATGTCATATCTGGAGGCTCCCTAGAAAGGGAGCGACTATGCTCGATTCTCGAAGAGACGCACGGATTTGCTCTACGTGGAAATCCTGACGTATATGATCGAAGTTTCAATTCATTTTCTATAGATCATGCGCGAGATCTCATAGAAAATCATGAAATGAAACCAGTCACAGCCACTGGAAAAAAACTGTTCATCATTCTAGCAAATACTATAGGATCTGATGCTCAGAACGCCCTTTTGAAACTTATCGAAGAGCCTTCTTCTTATTCGCATTTCTTTTTTATAATTCCGAGCACTCATATCTTGTTACCAACAGTCAAATCGCGCGTCTATATCATAGAAAATGGTTCCAAGATCGAGGTGTCGAGTACGGCCAAGAAATTCTTGCAATCAGATTTGAAAGAGAGACTGAGTATAGTAAAATCGATTCAGGACGATATTGCAAAAGAAAAAAAGACGAAGCAAGATGCTATTGATTTTTTGAATAATGTGGAAAGGGCAGTATATGAGAAGCATGGAGCGCAAAAAGGCAAAGAAGCGCTTGTGCTCATAGATGAATGCCGTTCATTCCTCTACGATCAGTCTCCTTCGGTGAAGATGCTCTTGGAGTCTGTTGCTCTTGGTATACCTTTATCTAAGGAAGAAAATAGTAATTAGTAAATAGTAATTAGAGAATCGCATCGGGCAAAAATTATTAGAAATTTTGGATTACTCCGTGATATAATAAGCTCACAAAATATGTATAACTTCAACCAATTTAAAACACAATTGAACGGGGTCGAGGAGTGGCTCAAAAAAGAATTTACTCAGGTGAGGACCGGACAGGCGTCTCCTGCTATTTTGGACAATGTGCGCGTAGAAGCATATGGCGCACCTATGGCCTTGAAAGAAGTCGCGAGCGTCGTCATAGATGGTGCGCGCAATCTTCGAGTCTCTCCTTGGGACAAGTCTCAAGTCAAAGAGATCGAGAAAGCCATATCGATAGCGAATCTCGGAGTCTCGACAGTAGTCGACGATCAGGGTGTTCGAGTCATATTCCCAGATTTGACCGCTGACAGACGCAAAGAGATTGCCAAGCTCGCTAAAGACAAGCTAGAGGATGCAAAAAAGCAGGTCCGTGCGCATAGGGATGTGGTGATCAAAGATATCCAAACCAAAGAAAAAGATGGCATGGGCAAAGACGATGCATTTAGATTCAAGAATGACGCTCAAAAGATGGTTGATGATATTAACAAAAAGTTGGAAGACATGTATGCGCGCAAAGAGAAAGAAATCATTTCATAAATAATCCCCCAATGACAGTCATAATATTTTTAGTAGTTCTAGCCGTCCTCATATTCGTACATGAATTTGGACATTTCCTGTTTGCGAGGTTGAACAAGATCAGGGTGGATGAATTCAAGATCGGATTTGGTCCGAGACTTTTCAGCTGGACTCGAGGTGAGACTAACTATGGAGTCAATCTGATCCCATTCGGTGGATACGTGAAGATCTTTGGAGAGAATCCTGATGAAGAGAGCATGAATGGTCCCGAGAAGGCTCGCAGTTTTGTTCACAAAAATAGATGGAGGCAAGCTTCGGTTCTCATCGCTGGAGTGCTATTTAACTTTTTATTCGCGTGGCTTTTGTACTGCATACTATTTACATCTGGCGTAACTATTGCCAAGGATTCATTTCCACAGTATGCCGAACAAAAGTCAGATTCGAGGATCATTATCTCAAATTTTGCTGGTGATTCTGCAGCTCAGGAAGCCGGGTTACGAAGGACTGATGTCATCAAAAATGTGAGGACTGGTTCTGGAGGTATTGCAGATAATTTAACGGTAGATACGATCCGCAGTATGATAGCTTCGAGCAGTGGTCAGGTCCTCAGTTTTGAGATCGAAAGATCTGGTGACGATATGGTCATACCGGTTACTCCAAAGTTCAATGCAGAAACAAAATCCTATGTCGCCGGTATATATATGGAAGACGTTGTCACTTTGAAATTACCAGTCGTAACAGCTGTTATCCAGTCTACAAAATATACGCCAGAGTACACTTGGATCACTGCGCAGGCTTTGTATGGCTTCTTCGCTGACATTTTCCAAGGCGAAGCTGACTTCTCTGAAGTATCTGGCCCAGTCGGTATAGCGGGAATAGTTGGCGATGCGTATGACAATGGTCTCAATCAACTCCTCCTCATTACAGCAATAATATCTATCAACCTTGCAGTCATTAACCTGATCCCATTCCCAGCTTTGGACGGCGGTAGGATACTCTTTGTTGCGATAGAAGGCATCATCAGGAGGCGCATACCGGTCTCTGTTGCAAACACTTTGAATGCTATCGGTTTTACACTCCTCATGATCCTCATGGTCCTCGTCACGTACAAAGATATCGTCAAGTTGATAAAGTAATGCTAATATTTGGGTCATGAAGCAATCGACCCTTTTCACCAAGACGCGCCGAGAGGCGCCAAAAGATGAGGTAGCCAAGAATGCTGGGCTACTCATTCGGGCTGGATATATAAACAAAGAGATGGCTGGGGCATATTCATTTTTGCCTTTGGGCCTTCGGACGTTGAATAAGATTGTGAACGTCATTCGAGAGGAGATGAATGCGATCGGCGGTCAAGAAGTGCATCTCACAGCCCTTCAAGACAAACAAACTTGGGAAGCCACGAACAGGTGGAATGATGAAGTCGTCGACAATTGGTTCAAGACCAAACTCAAAAACGGCAGTGAAGTCGGACTTAGCTTCACTCACGAAGAGCCACTCACAAAGCTCATGAAAGACCATGTCCGATCATTTAGAGACCTCCCTGCATCTGTCTACCAATTTCAGACGAAGTTTCGAAACGAAGAGAGAGCCAAGTCAGGCATATTGCGTGGAAGAGAATTCCTGATGAAAGATCTCTACTCATTCAATGTCGACGAAAAGGCGCATTTGGAATTTTACGAAAAAGCCAAAGTCGCGTACTTCAAAGTTTTTGAAAGGCTAGGATTGGGTGATGGAACATATGTGACGTTCGCGAGCGGAGGATCATTTTCAAAATATTCACATGAATTCCAGACGGTGTGCGAATCAGGAGAAGATACGATATACGTTCACGTCGGAAAAGGTATAGCGATAAATAAAGAAGTCAAAAATCCAGAAGTTCTGGCTGACCTCGGCATAACAGAAGGTGAACTCGAGGAGAGAAGAGCGATAGAGGTTGGAAATATATTTAGTTTGGGCACGAAATTCTCGGATGCTTTTGGATTGAACTACAAGTCTGCCGATGGCAAGTCCAAGCCTGTTGTTATGGGTAGCTATGGAATAGGACCGAGCCGAGTGATGGGCACGATCGCCGAGATTTGGTCCGATGATAGGGGACTGGTGTGGCCCGAAGCAGTTGCACCGTTTGCTGTGCACCTTATAGCCCTCCACGATGAAGCCGGAAAAGTGAAAGCGGCCGCAGATGAGCTCTATGACAAGCTTTCGGCAAAGGGAATCGAGGTTTTGTACGACGATAGGGAGCTTGGGGCGGGAGAAAAATTCGGAGATTCTGATCTGATAGGCATCCCCAAGCGATATATCGTGAGCGCACGCACCCTAGAGAGCGATTCGATCGAAGTAAAAGATAGGAAGAGCGGAGAAGTGAGCACAAAAAAGATCTCATCTTTGTAGAAGAACGACACCAATGCAATACGGAAGTCCGGCACTCGTCCATAAAAGGGTCGAGTCCATAGATGTCGGACATAATATATGTCGGACATCTCGGTTAGTTGACGCTTACTTATTTTATATAGTAGAATACACAAATGCCTCCACTTCAAAAATTGACCACAAAAGCCAGAGAAGCGCTCCGGAGAGCCCACGAATTGGCTATAGAAAGGGGCCAAAATCACGTGAATCCAGTTCACTTGCTTTGTGCTTTGATCCTGCAAGAGGAAAGCATGGTGACCTCTATAGTGGACCGCCTCGAAGTCGACACGCCGATGCTAACAGACATAGTTTTGGAGCATATAGAAGCTCCTGAAGGCTCAAATGTTCTCTCACCTTCATATCAGATATACCTCACTCCAGATCTGGCCCAGATTTTGGACAATTCCGTGCGCGTGGCCGCAGGCATGAAGGACGAATTTATCTCCACAGAGCACCTTTTCCTCTCTATTTTTGATATTCCATGCGCCGCGAGAGACATTTTGGTCAGGTTCAAGATCGAGAAAGAGGCTGTTTCAAAGATTATAGAAGAGATCAAGACCAGCCCACAGTCAAAAGACGTAGAGCCAAAGAAGTTCAGGACACTATACAAATACGCTCGTTCGCTCACGAAGCTCGCGAGAGAGAACAAGCTCGACCCTGTTATCGGACGAGATGCGGAGATCATGCGTATCATCCAGATACTTTCGAGGCGAACAAAGAACAACCCTATTTTGATCGGAGAAGCAGGAGTCGGAAAGACCGCGATCGTCGAAGGATTGGCTTTGAGGATGGGTCAGGGCGACATCCCTGAATCTCTCAAAGACAAAGAGCTCGTTTCTCTCGATCTAGGATCCCTCATCGCTGGTACAAAGTATCGCGGAGAATTTGAAGAGCGCTTGAAAAATATCTTGAAAGAAGTGGAGAGGTCCGATGGAAAAATAATACTATTTATAGATGAGATCCATACATTGGTCGGAGCTGGAGCTTCAGAGGGCTCGATGGACGCTTCGAATATGTTGAAACCCGCACTTGCGAGAGGTGAACTTCGTGCGATAGGTGCCACGACTGTGAAGGAATACCAAAAATATATAGAAAAAGATCCTGCTCTCACCCGAAGATTCCAGCCAGTTTATGTGAATGAGCCTTCAGTCGAGGATGCTGTTGCGATACTCCGAGGCCTCAAAGAAAAATATGAATTGTTTCATGGTGTGCGCATCACCGACGATGCTATCGTAGCTGCGGTCAATCTTGCTAGCCGATATATCTCAGATAGATTTTTACCAGACAAAGTGGTGGACCTCATAGACGAGGCCTCTTCTTCGTTGCGCATCTCGCTAGAGAATATGCCTCCACAGCTCGAGGAGACTAGGAGGAAGATCATGCGCCTAGAGATCGAGCGAGAGGCTCTAAAGAAAGAGACAGACAAAGTCGCCAAGGCTCGCATGGCCAAGATCGAATCTGAGATTGCTGATTTCAAAGAGAGCATTTCGGAGCTCGAGCTCAAATGGAAGAATGAAAAGGAGACCATAGCCGATATCAAGCGGATCAAGAAACAGCAGGAGGCGATGAGGATGGAAGCTGAGATGGCCGAAGCTCGCGCAGATCTCGCCAAGGCCGCCGAAATAAGATACGGAAAGTTGCCGGCTCTCGAGAAAGAGTTCGACCAGAAGAATAAGCGCTTGAAGAAATTGCAGGCGTCGAGGCGCATCCTCAAGGAAGAGATCGTGGCCGAAGATATAGCGGGCGTAGTTTCTCGCTGGACAGGTATCCCAGTTTCGAGGATGCTAGAATCTGAAGCTACAAAGCTCACACGCATGGAGAATGAGCTCGAAAGGAGGATTGTCGGCCAGAATGAAGCTGTGAGGAAGATCTCCGATACAATCCGACGATCACGCGCTGGGATAGCAGATCCAAATAGGCCGATTGGTTCGTTCATATTCCTCGGTCCTACTGGAGTGGGAAAGACTGAGCTCACAAAAGCGTTGGCTGAGTTTTTGTTCAATGATGAAAAGGCTCTCATTCGCGTGGATATGTCAGAATTTATGGAAAAGCATTCTGTGTCCAAGCTCATCGGTGCGCCTCCAGGTTATGTCGGCTTTGAAGATTCGGGAGGACTTACGGAGATGGTGAGGCACCGACCTTACTCGATCATATTGTTCGACGAGATAGAGAAGGCTCACCCTGAAGTTTTCAACGTGCTCTTGCAGGTTCTCGACAATGGTCGTTTGACTGACTCGAAGGGACGCACGGTGAACTTTAGGAATAGCGTCATCATCATGACTTCGAATATCGGCGCGCAACATATCGAGCGCATGGAGAAGTTTGGCTTCGCCAAAGAATCTAAAAATCGCGAGCGCGAGAACTATGAAGAGGCAAAGACGAAGATCAATATCGCTCTCAAGGATTATTTCAGGCCTGAATTTTTGAACCGAATAGACGATATCATCATCTTCGATATCCTCGGTCTGGAAGCAATCCGCAAGATCGTGGAGATCCAAGCCGATCTCGTGAAAAAGCGTTTGACGGACAAGAGTATCGAGCTCGTCATCGCTCCGGCTGTTTATGACTATCTTTCGAAGGAGGGCTACAATCCGCAATATGGTGCGCGTCCTCTGAAGAGGCTCATCCAGAATAGGATACTAAATCCTGTGGCGAACTTGCTCATCGGTCAGGAAGTCGCAAAGGGTGGACAGATTGTAGTTGATCTCAAGAATAATGATTTTACTTTTGAAGTCAGGAAGAAGAGGAAAGGTGAGAGTCCTATTATCGTTACGGAAGCGGTGGTGAAGAGGTAGGGGTGCAGTACAATATACTTTCGCCCACTAGGCATGCACTTTTCCGTGTCAAAGCAGCCCTAAGCTGAGGCCTCGTACGAAACAAAAACAAAAAATGACTATAAACGTTGTCATCGCATATTTGAGCATTTTGAGATAAATCATGTGCTTCGCGAGCGCGAAGCTGTTTTAGGTACACACATATGGCGGATTAGTTCTTGAATAATTGGCGAGAAA
>CAZJQW010000018.1:5875-9822 GCA_964548575.1 uncultured Candidatus Saccharibacteria bacterium | reverse complement strand
CGGAGGCAAGAGATTTGAAGCGACTTTCGAGAGATTTACGGAGTTCGGCTTGGGATTTTTCGGCCGATGCATTCTTGCTTCGATTTGAAGCCATCTCTGCCAATATGGGTTGTTCGAGGGATTCGGGGGACATACCAATATTTTAACAACTATTGCTTCGACTTACCATCGCTATTACTTTGCCCCTCAATCCATACGAATTGCAGTGCTTCAATATACCTAAATATGACTCGATATTAGATCCGTCCACATTTTCGAACATTTTTTGTTTTGTTTTATCTCTTAAAACGATTGCATTTGGAAGAATCGTGTATCCCAAAAATTCAACTCCCCACTCCACTTTACTAATACTTGTCTTATCTTGAGGTATATTCAATTTCAGGACATTACAGGTAAAATTTTTCACCTGATTTCTAATCTCTGATAAGGATTTAAAATCATTTGATACAAACACCATATCATCGTTATATCTTACATAATATCTGCACCTCAGATCATTTTTCACATACTGATCCAATTCATTTAAATATATGTTTGCAAAGATTTGGCTCGTAACATTACCCAATGGAATACCTTTATCCTCTTTCGCAAAGCTTTCGATGACTCTACTTACAATATTCTGGACCCAAATATCCTTCACCTGCTTGGCTATTAATCTCTTGAGAATAACGTGATCGATACTTTCAAAGTATTTCTTTACATCACACTTCAATACAAAAACGGAGTGTCTTTCCGTATGTACTAATTTAATAAAATATTTTAATGCTTGTATTGCCTTCAACTGTCCTTTGTTTTCCCTGGAAGCATAGATATCTCTGATAAATAATGGCTCAAATTTCCAACATAAATAATCAAACAAGATTTGATGTACTATCCTATCTCTTACTTTTGCTTTGTAAATATCTCTTTTTTTACTATCAAACACCTGAAAATACTCGTATGCTGAATGTTCATATCTTCCAATTTTAATATCTTCGAAGAGCCTGAACAGATTATCCTCCAAGTACAACTCAAAATGCATAACATCTTGTTTCGTTGTCTTTCCCCTCCGGAATTTTCGCCATGCGTGATAAATATTTTCCAAACTAAACAAATAATCAAAACTCATGGAATCCACAAAAATAGATTTTTCGAAATTAGACATACCAGTTGTTGTAAAATTAGTAGTAATGTATGAATTCGCTCATAAGCTGATTTTTAAGTTTCCAAAACACGAGAGGTACGCGTTGGGTGAAAAAATTGAAAATGCAATTTTGAAATGTATGAAATTGGTTATATTTGCCAATAATTGTCCTAAATTTGAAAAAGAAAAATACCTTCAGAAGGCAAATGTAAATAACGAGCTTCTTAAGATTCTATTTCGCACAGCCCTGAACTGTAAGATGCTTGAAATTAGAGACTATCTCGACGTCGAGGCGAAACTCCAAGAAATAGGCAAAATGACTCAAGGGTGGATAAAATATGCCAGAAATATAAAGTAAACCGACTCTGAACGGCGGGAGGGACGGACGCCCAGATTGGTATTCCGATTGGTGAGATCATTGGCATTCACATTGAGCTTGCCATCATCGGGATTCCAGTTGGCGTTGACGAGTCGAGAGCCCGCCCCTCTTTTAGCTTCGTGTTGTCCTGACTTTCATGGAAACAATACTCGATTTATTAGGGCAACCTATTCCTAACACGAAACTGCAGTTCAATATTCTTCCACACGAACAGATTATCCAGTCTTCTAACTGTCTTTCATCTATTCACAGCGCTTCGGTAAACCAATCAATCGCTTGTGGTTATACTAACCGAAGCAATACCCGAAACCCAAAAAAAACGCCTACAAGTCACAAAGATCAAAATAAAGTTCAAATATCAAGCTACAAGTTACGTTTTAATAGAAACTGCGGGAGGGACGGACGCCCAGATTGGCATCCCGAGCGGTGAGAACACGGGCATCCACATTGAGCTCGCCATCATCGGGACGCCAGCTGGCGTCGACGAGCCGAGAGCCCGATTTGGTGGAAGTCCATGTCCAGCCGATTTCATCCAGGTGTTTTTGTGTTTCTTCGAAGTATTTGCGGGAGAAGACGAGATAGTCTTCTAGAGGTAGGGCTTCATCTAGCTTTACTTTGGATCCTAGAGTATTGAGGGTTGAAGCTAATTCAGGTCGATCTTTTAGGTTCTGGGACTTGTGGACGAGGATAATACGTGGTTTGTCGACATTTGGACTCTTGGCACCCGCGAAACTGCCTCCTTCTTTGAAGTTGTCCCATTCGAAGTACCTATTCCCCATCTTCATCTTCTCGGCTAGATCTGGTAGAGGGATATTCGGTGGGAGTATGAGGATATCGTCGAAACCGTGATTTTCGATGGCTTCGGTGATGGATTCTTGGTTTCGAGACCAGATGTCGGTAATGGTTTCAGAGAAGTCTGGTGGGAGATCTACGCCTGTTTTGGCGTAGAATGTGGTGAATTCGTCGAGTTTCTTCTCGATGTCGATTTCGATGGTCTCTTGGCGTTCTACTTTGTTGGTTTTGGGGTTGGTGTAGGTGTATTCTGCCGAAACGACCGATTCTGCCAGATTTTCATGTTTATTGGTTTTTCTTCCTATTAGTTTACCTAATTTTCCACGCAAAGACTTAGAAAAATCATCGTCAGTTTTTTTCTCCGGTTCGTGGAGCAGAGCTTCAGCTCGTCCTTTCAGAATTTCCGCTCTCAAACCAAAAGGATCGAGCTCAGATACTTCTTTGAGCGAAAGGTGTTTAACATCGGATGATAGTGACGTCAATTCTTCCACTGCGTCTTCTCCCCGCATAGTTTTCATTGTATTCATAGCGAATATGTCAGCTGGCAAGCCCAGATCTTCCGCAGTCAATGTTGTCAGAAATCCCATGGAAGCCAGTACTTTGGCAGCTAGAATACGATCTTCCTTTGAATATTCTTCAAAAGTCAAAGCTGTTTTCAATCTTTGATCCAAAAATTCCACAAACGATCTATCAGCTTTCTTAGTCTTCTTCTCGATCTGCCAAGCAGACAAAATGTTCTCAACCGTACCTTGAGTCATCACAAATTTCTTGAGCGAATGGAACTTGCCCGAGGCATCCATTGCTCCAGCCTTTTTCGCAACATCCTTGTTTGTCTCTCCTGTATACGACTCCTGTATCTCTTTCATGGCTTCGCATAATTTCGGCAAGGTATGATTGAGGTCATGGAAAGACATGTCCAGAGAACCATCTGAATTCAAAAGTCGAGAAAGAATAATGTCATATGCTTCTTCCTTGGGTGTATAGCTGACTTTCACGTTATTCTGCTCAAACTCACGTGCGATTTCCGGCGGAAGTTCCTGTCTTTCTGGATTCTTCTCTGACTTGAGGTTCGCAGTAAAGACCATTTGAAATCCTGGCGTGATTTCTACGATACCATTGCCTACGATATTCACCTTGTCTCCAGGTTTGGCATTGAATATTCCTTTGATGAAAACCATCTGCTCTTTTGGTAACGCAGTGAATTCATCAAAGACAACAGTTTTACCTTCATTCATTGCTTTGGCCAAAGGACCTTATATTTCCACAGTCTCTATAGCTCCTCCTTTTGCTGGTCTGATGCCAGTCTTACCCCAAACATTTGATTCCTTGGTCTGTGGATTGCAAAAGACCATTTCTGGATCTTGCCCAGAAAAATGTCTAGCGGCATATCTAGCCAATGACGTCTTACCAGTTCCCGTGGGACCATGCAGGAACATCGGCTTTCCCGTGAGCATCCTATCGCCTATAGCATCAAGATCTGCCTCTACGGAAGGAGTGATACAAATGTGTCCAGACTTCGAAAGGTCTTCTTTGTACTTCACCAATTCTGCTTGCCTCACGATCAAAGGATCAGTCTCGGCGAGGGTTTCTTCATTTACTTTTATTTCGTCATTTATCGTTTCGAGTATAGGTTCTACCAATTTCTTGCGTGAC
>CAZJQW010000018.1:0-5865 GCA_964548575.1 uncultured Candidatus Saccharibacteria bacterium | reverse complement strand
CTTGGGATTCAAGATCTCGAACATTCTTTTCATTCTGAAGTCCTTCAGATCAGCTATTTCTGCCATAGCTTTTCGAGCTCCAGCTATTTCTGGAGTGACTGATTCAATAGCTTCTAGATCAAGACCCCTAGCGCTATCAGAACTTTCTTGTTCATAAACTGATTTTTGAGCTTTCAAAGCTTCTTTTGCACCCGAGAGAGCGCCTCTGTTATCAGTCTTAAAATCAGCAATCTTGAATTTTGATGCTTTCTCATCTAGATCCCCAAGCTCATCTTTGTAATGTTTATCGAATATCTTCTTTTTTGAAGGATCGACTGAGGCTAAGTTTTCGGGTGACTTTGGATCAATACCGAGTTCTTTGACTGCCTTCCTAGTCTCCTTCCTCTCTTCTGCTATTTCGTGAAAGTTTTCCATATAGACAATTGTAGTATATATACAGACCCAAGGAAAGCGCGCTATAATTAGCTCATGAAATTCGACATAGTCGTCAATGAAAGCGTCATCTACACTGGTAATATAGTTCGAGCGGTGATCATTCTCATCGTTTTGGTTGCTCTCATAGCTATAGCGATACGATTTATTTGGAAAAAGCTCATAGAAAATGAGAAGCTCAAGTATGAATTCATTACTATCATTGCTCATAAGTTCCGCACTCCACTCACGAGCGTCAAGTGGGTCATAGAAAATTCTTTGACCGGCCACAACGATCCTCAGCTTCAGGAATCATTTTCGAACATCAAGGAGGCAAACGAAAAGCTTATCAATCTTACAAGTACTTTGATCGAGCTCACCAACCTTGATAGCGACAAGGAAGGCTCTTACGTCTTTGAAAATATTCATATCTGCGACTTTGCTCGCCAAGTAGGCGACACTTTCAAAGACATGTTCCACGAAAAGAATATCTTCTTTGGCATCCAATGTGATCCTATAGATCTTGTTGTAAAGGCGGACAAATCTCGTCTAGAATTCGTCATCCAGACTCTCCTCGAGAACGCCCGCAACTACACTCCTCCAGGGCGCAATGTTGAGATGAGAGTCGGACAAGCTGGAAAGTATGCTGTGGTTTCGGTCGTAGACAATGGTATAGGCATACAGCCAGCAGACCTCAAACGCATATCCCATAAGTTTTACCGCACCGAAAATGCAAAGCAGATGGACACCGAAGGCTTCGGAGTTGGACTCTATCTGGCAAATTCAATAATAAAAAAACATCGAGGCTACCTCGATATCTCTTCACCCGGTCTCAATCAGGGCTCCGTCTTTTCTTTCTTTATCCCTATTGCACGCCGATAACTTTGCAGTAGAAGTATTCCACCAGCTTCACTGTCGTCTTTTTTAATAATTTGATCATTTGTTCCGAAGAATTATAGCAGAAAGAAGTGACCACGGGAATTTTTTCGATGTCCCTTTGCATGTAGCCGCGATTAGTATTGCAAAGGGACGGAGAAAAACCATTCCCAAGGTTACTTCTTTAGAATTTGTATCTATAAATTCGAAGAAAGGGGCGGAGGAATGTTCCCTCAATCACCTCGTGAATGCTAATCGCGGCTACATCACTCGGTGATTTCGGAAAATTCCTCCGCCCCAAAGAACCCAGAGAAACTGGCCATTGATTATAATATTATATCTACCACACCATCATCATTTTGCACGCACTTCGCGTAGCTACCCGCAGATACGAAAAAGACCTGAAGGATTTTCTCGAAGTCATCGAGCATACCTTCGGGTCTTTGTCTTTTCTTAAAATTAGCTCGTCTTTAGACTAGCTCGACGCTCGCATATTCTTGCCAGGCTGTCTCCTCGAGACAACGAAGACGTTGGAATATTTCTTTGTCCTCCTGGTCTTCTGACCCTTACCAGCAGGCTTGCCCCAAGCAGTCTTCAATCTGCGGAGACCTCTACCCTGCCTCTGCTCACCTCCACCGTATGGGTGGTCAACAGGGTTCTGGGCGGTACCTCGAACCGTCGGGCGAATACCCATCCAGCGAGACCTTCCAGCCTTACCAATATTTACGAGTCTGGACTCTTCATTCGATACTGCACCGATAGAAGCCCAAGCATCCTCGTGGATCTTGCGGACCTCGGTCGAAGGCATCTTGATATGAGTATATCCAGCGTCGTTAGCGATGACTTGAGCGAATGATCCAGCTGAACGGACGAGTTTGGATCCACTGCCGGGCTTGACCTCTATATTGAATATGAAAGTACCGACAGGAATATTCTTCAAAGGAAGACGATTGCCAGTTTCGATAGGAGCTTTCTCAGATACTACAAATGAGTTGCCCACTTTCATAGTCTTTGGAAGCAAAACATAGCGCTTTGTTCCATCCTTGTAGTTCACAAGTCCGATATATCCAGTGCGGAAAGGATCATACTCCACAGTCTTGACTGTAGCGGTCATGTCTCTCTTCTCATAGAGGAAGTCGATCATGCGATAGAGCTTCTTGTGGCCAGCTCCTTTGTGGCGAGTGGTGATGCGACCGTGTGCGTTGCGTCCCACATCCCTCTTGAAGCCAAGCGTAAGAGGCTTGTACGGCTCAGAGGCTGTAAGATACTGCTTGAAAGGCAGAGTTGTCATGTGACGACGAGATTTTGATGTTGGTCTGTATGTTTTCATGGTGGTTTATACGAAATCAATCTTATCGCCCTTTTTAACCGTTACTATGGCTTTCTTGAACCCGCTCACTACTCCTTTGCGTCCTTTGACAAAGACATCTTTCGAAGGAGAATTGAGGATAGCGACCTTGACTGGAGTAACCTTGTAGAGAGCTCTTATTGCATTTGCAACTGTATTCTTATTGGCTCCCTTTGTGACCTCGAATGTGTACACTCCGATTTGGCTCATCACTCCTGATTTTTCTGTGATGCGAGGACGGATGATAGTTCCAAGATCGTGAGCAGAAACTGTTCCTGCGATGTTCTTTGTAGCTTTATCAGCTTTTGGAGCCCTTACCGCCTTCACTGTCTTTTCTGACTTTGCTTTTGGCTCTACGGCTGCATCTTTATTCTTTTTTGTTCCAAATATACCCATGATAGTGATGTTATGCGGCCTTTTCTGCCTTAGCTGTCTTATCCGACAAAGCCTTGAGCGAAACTTCTGGATTCGCCACTATGAGGTATTTGTGGTTCAGGATAGAAACAGGATTGATATTGCGGAATTCCTCGACTCTAACATTGCCGAAATTCCTAAAGCTCTTCTCGACTGAAGCAACCTTTTTGTCCAAAGCGATAATAGCTGAATTGTTTTTCTTGGATGAGATCATCTCATAGCCTTTGATCGTAGACAGCGAAGCCAAAATTGCCTTGGCGTCCTTTGTCTTGGGTTCTTTCATCGAAACTGAATCGATGAAAAGGACCTCTCCATCTTTGAATTTGCGCGAGAGTATCGTGCAAAAAGCCTTCACGCGTGCTTTCTTGTTTATTTTGCGTTCAAAATTCTTGTCATTCCTCGGTCCATGGGCGACTCCTCCGCCTACCCAGATAGGAGATCTAGTCGAACCGTGTCGGGCTCGGCCTGTTCCCTTCTGCTTCCAAGGCTTCTTGCCTCCTCCGCGCACTTCGCCTCTGGTCTTGGCGTGAGCTATGTTGGTGCGAGAATTGGAATTCATGAGTCGAACGATCTCGTGGACCAAGTCTGCATTCCATGGCAAGCCGAACACATCCTTAGAAAGAGTCACCTTTCCTGCCGTTTTTCCTGATACGTTGTATATTGTTGCTTCCATGTTTTTATTCGGCGACTATCTCTACTAATGTGCCCCTCTTTCCTGGAATAGCTCCAGAAACATACAAAATGTTCTCCTCGGGGTCAATGTGTGCGACCTTTAGATTTTTGACTGTGATACGATCGCTTCCCATACGTCCGGCCATTCTCATGCCGACTGGAACTCGGGTTCGTAGTCCGCCTCCGATTGATCCTGGCTCTCTCTCCGAGTGTTTCTGACCGTGGGAACGTGGACCGCCGTGGAAGCCGTGAAGCTTCACGACACCTTGGAAGCCCTTTCCTTTTGAAGTGGCACTAACTGCGATCACATCTCCAACTGTGAATTGGGAGAGTTCTACTTTGTCTCCAACCTTTAGGGCAGGAGAATCGATGCGGAACTCACGGAGCGAAACGAATGCTCCAAGATCTTTCACATGGCCTTTCATGGGTTTGTTCAGCCTATTTGGAGCTTTTGCTCCCTCTCCGACTTGCAGAGCTTCGTATCCATCGTTCTCTTTTGTTCTAACCTGAACGATGACGTTCGAAGGCACCGAAACAGCCGTGACCGGAATAACATTGCCGGCTGCGTCGTACATCTGCGTCATATTTAGCTTTCGTCCTAAAATAAATTTCATTTCAGTGTATTAATTCGTGGTATCTTACATCATCTTCACGTCTATATTGACTCCGGACGGTAAGCTCAAGTTTGTAAGGGCTTCGATCACCTTCGGGTTCGGATTGATGATATCTATGAGCCTCTTGTGAACGCGCATCTCGAACTGCTCGCGTGAATTCTTGTCGATAAATGAAGAGCGGTTCACTGTGTATTTCTTGATCTCCGTAGGCAATGGAACAGGACCATGGACTTCGGCGTCATAACGAGCTGCTGTATCCATGATCTGTTTCAAAGAAGCATCGAGGATCTTGTGCTCATAAGCACGGACCCTGATCCTAAGATGAGGAGCCTCTCCTTGCGCCTTGACCTTTTTGGCTCGAGGCGCCTTGGAAGCTGACTTTTTAGCTGTGTCCTTGTTTGTTGCCATATTATGCTATTACTTTCGTGACGACTCCTGCACCTACTGTCTTGCCTCCTTCTCGGACTGCGAAACGTGTCTTGTCTTCGAGAGCGACTGGTGCTACGAGCTTGACCTTGAATGTGATGGTGTCACCAGGCATGACCATCTCTACCTTCTCTGGAAGGGTCACTTCACCTGTAACGTCTGTTGTTCGAATATAGAACTGAGGCTTGTATCCTGTGAAGAATGGTGTGTGTCGGCCTCCCTCTTCTTTCTTGAGAACGTAAACTTCGGCCTCGAACTCTGTGTGAGGCTTGACTGAGCCAGTCTTTGCGAGAACCTGTCCTCGAGAAACGTCATCCTTGGCAGTACCACGGAGGAGCAAACCGGCATTGTCGCCAGCGATTCCTTCTTTGAGCTGCTTGTTGAACATCTCGATACCAGTGATCGTAGTTTTGGCTGTATCCCTAAAACCTATGATCTCGACTTCCTCACCTACTTTGATCTGACCGCGCTCGATACGTCCTGTGACCACGGTTCCTCGACCTTCGATCGAGAAGATATCCTCGATAGGCATGAGAAATGGCTTGTCTACCTCGCGCTGTGGTATAGGGATGAAGCTGTCTAGAGCTTCCATGAGCTCGTCTATCTTGGCTGTCCAAGTTGCATCCCCTTCGAGGGCCTTCAAACCTGAACCGCGTATAACTGGAGCCGTCTTTCCATCGAAGCCTTGCTTCGTGAGAAGTTCACGCACCTCCTCTTCGACTAGGTCGATGAGGTCCTTCTCTTCTACAGCGTCGCACTTGTTCAAAAAGACCAATACTCGAGGAACACCGACCTGCTTTGCAAGTAGGATGTGCTCGCGTGTCTGAGGCATGACTCCGTCCAATGCTGATACAACGAGAATAGCACCGTCCATCTGTGCGGCACCGGTGATCATGTTCTTGATGTAGTCGGCGTGACCTGGGGCGTCGATGTGAGCGTAGTGACGAGTCGGTGACTCATACTCTACGTGCGCAAGAGAGATCGTGACGATCTTGGATGCGTCTCGAACTGTTCCGCCTTTTGCGATATCTGAATAAGCCTTGACGTTCGCGAGGCCCTTTTTGGCCTGAACGGCGAGGATAGCTGCTGTCAAAGTTGTCTTTC
>CAZJQW010000017.1:0-11115 GCA_964548575.1 uncultured Candidatus Saccharibacteria bacterium | reverse complement strand
GCACACCACTGATACTGGTGGGGTCCTAGGTTCGAATCCTAGTGCGCGCACAAAGAATAGATGAACTTTTTATTTTTCAGAGAAGCGATCAAAGGGTTTTGGAGCCATGGCAATCTATTTCCAAGCTCGCGATTTTTGGCCAAGACACTCGTAAGCAGGATGCCAAAGAAGAGGGGGATAGTGGTCGTTGAATTGGGAGCTGGCACAGGCGCTCTCACAAGGCAGATCATAGACGCATTGCCGAGTGACGGAAGGCTCGTATCTATAGAGATCAATCCGGTGCTTGCAAAGTATCTGAAAGATACATTCAAAGACAAACGAGTAACCTTCATCGAAGGCGACGCTTCTCGACTGCGCCATTATTTTTCGTCTATTGGTTTACCAAAAGCAGATTGCGTCATATCGGGGTTGCCTCTAGGAGACCTCAAGCGTGATACTCGTCGGACGATCTTGCAAGAGATACGATCAATATTGGGAGAAAAGGGAACATATATTCAGTTTCAATATCTACTCGCCAGCTACTTTGAGATCCGGAGGTCATTCAACGCCAAAATTGTTGCCTATGAGTTTAGAAACATTCCTCCTGCTTTTGTCTATGAATGCATGAAGTCTCCTCTTGTAGATAGTGCATAGTACATACTGTTCAATTTCAGACCCTTTTTATTTATGGTAAAATAGGATTATGCCCATAAAAACATCGCCGAAGGACTTTTTCCTTCACCTAGGAGCGACAATAGCTCTATATGCTTCTGTTATGGCTCTTATAACATTGGCTTTTACAATAATCAACAAAGCCTTTCCGGACAATCTATCCAATTATTTCGATGTGAGTCAGTTCATCTGGCCGATCTCCATTTTGATCGTGCTGGTGCCGATACTTTACGTTCTTGAGTGGCTAGTCGACAGAGATATTGCGAACATCCCAGAAAAAAGAGACATAGGAATACGAAAGATCCGCATGTATATGACCATGTTCTTGACTGGAGCAACAATCGCCGTCTCTATCATCATCCTCATAAATATCTATCTACGAGGCGAGATCACTGACAGATTTATCTTCAAAGTGGCAGTATGCATATTGGTGTCGGCAGTAGTATTCACATATTATATTTTGGCAAAAGCGGACAAGCCCAAACAAAAGGGAATGCGAAAGATTATCGCATCGATCGGACTCATATTTGCCATCGGATCTATAATTGGCGGATTTATTATCATAGGCTCACCCGCCAAGCAGAGGGCCATCCGTTTCGATAGTCAGAGAATCGACGATTTGAGCAGCATTCAATATGGCATATCAAATTATATGCAATCAGGTAGCGCTTTGCCGACTTCTTTCGAAGATTTGAAGAACAAAAATGTTTACTTTTCTTCGACTGTAGACCCTGAGACAAAAATCCCTTATGAATATAGAGTCATATCGCCAACCAAGTTTGAGCTCTGCGCAACATTTAGCAGACCTTCTCTCGAATCTGACGATGGCCTACGCAGTAGGTACGAAATCAATAATGGTTCTTGGCAACACGATAAAGGTCGTGAATGTTTCGAAAGAGAAGTCGAAATAACTGATAGGAATACAGGAAAACCTTTGTCCGCTCCCATCGAAGTCAGGATCCGATAGCTTATTCCATGCGTGTAGGGTGTTTTCTGTATGATATAATTAGAGCAAGTACAATAAAATAATATACGCTAGTCGGATTATAAGAAGAACATTTAACCTATGAACCTTGGTAAAAAAACAAAGATAGTGTGCACGATCGGTCCTTCTACAGAGAGCAAAGACAAGCTCAAGGACCTAGTCAACGCTGGTATGAATGTCATGCGCCTCAATTTTTCGCACGGAACTTTGGACGAGCACCAGAGAAGGATAGATACGATCAGAGAAGTGATGAAAGAAACAGACAAATGCGTAGCTATTTTGCAGGATTTGGGAGGACCCAAGATACGCATCGGTACATTCAAGGAAAAAACAGTCCTACTTGAGCCTGGAGCTAGATTCATATTGACGACCGATGAAGTAGAGGGAACAGCAGAGAAGGTCCACATCAACTACCCAGACTTGCCAAAAGAAGTGAAGCCGGGCACTTTCATCATGATCCAAGACGGCACAAAGAAGCTCGAGGTCATAGAGGTCAAAGGGCACGATATCATAACAAAGGTCATAGTCGGAGGCAGGCTTTCCAACCACAAGGGAGTCAATGTTCCAGGGGCTGACCTCTCGGTCAAGTCGCTTACAGACAAGGACAGGGAAGACGTTCTGTTCGGTATAAAGAACAAAGTAGATTTTATCGCTTTGTCGTTTGTGAGGAGAGCGTCAGATATAGTAGAGCTACGAAATATACTTAACAAGGCAGGCTCACACGCCCATATCATTGCCAAGATAGAGACTCCAGAAGCTTTGAAATGCATAGATGACATAGTGAAGGAGGCGGATGGCATCATGATCGCTCGGGGAGATTTGGCTATAGAGATCCCTGCAGAGGAAGTGCCTATAGTTCAGAAGCTCATAATCCACAAGTGCAACTCCATAGGCAAGCCAGTCATTACAGCGACACAGATGCTCGAATCCATGATAAAGAACCCAGTCCCGACTCGCGCTGAAGTTTCAGACATCGCAAATGCGATCATCGATGGGACAGACGCTATCATGCTTTCGGAAGAGACGACTTTGGGAGATTTTCCGGTTGAGTCTGTAAAAATGATGACAAGGATCGCCCTTCGAGTGGAAGATGAAGTCTATACGAGGGACACGATCGCAGAATACAGCGAGTCTCATGGAGTGACTGATGTCGTATCACAGTCTGCTGTACGAGCGTCTCACAATGTCGGCGCAAAGCTCATCGTCGCTCTCACACGTGCAGGTAGAACGGCTAGGATGATCGCTAGATATAGGCCTGTAGAGCGCATACTGGCTCTCTCGGACGGCGAGGAAAATGCCCACAAGCTCATGCTTTCTTTTGGTTGCTATCCTATGGTGACTCCGACTTTCAAAACCGTCGATGAGATTCTCGAGATCGTAAGAGGCGTCACTTTGGACAATCAACTCGCAAAAAAAGGCGATACTGTAGTCATTGTGGCAGGAATGCCTTTCGGTCAAGCTTCGGAGACGAACTTCATCTTGGTCGAGACTTTATAGTTTTTTGAGGAATATTTTATCGTCTCTTCATCTCTTTCTGTAAGGACGCTGATATACTTTGTGCATGCAATCGTATGCATCGTGTATCGAAGTGCCTGCTCTCGACCGCTCGCAAAGCGGAGAGTTTTTCTACACGATCCACGATCTGCCAAAGGACGAGAGACCGAGACAAAAGCTTTTATCCAGAGGGCCGGAGGCTCTTTCTTTGAAGGAGCTTTTGGCTGTTATTTTGAATACTGGGACTACTCGTGAGGATGTAGTCGAGATGACGAACAGGATCATGCGCGAGTACGGGGAAAAGAATGTGCTCTTTGAGAGGAACCCTCTGAGCCTGTCCGAGGAACTCAATATTCCTCTAGGAAAGGCGTGCCAGATTGTCGCAACTGGAGAGCTGGGTAGGCGGTGTTTCGACAAAAGCGCTTCAGGCTTTACGACTGTGCACAATGCGAGCGATGCATACACATATTTGCAAGATATGAAGTCTCTCACAAAGGAACATCTTCGAGGATTGTATTTGAACAGCCATCACAAGGTTATAAGGAGCGAGATCATCTCTATAGGTACGGTCAATTCAAACCTGATACATCCTCGAGAAGTTTTTCGCCCTGCTTTGGAGGCCAATGCCGCTGCGCTCATACTCGCGCACAATCATCCGTCAGGTGAGCTTGCTCCAAGTAGTGAGGACATAGAGATCACACAGAGGATAGTAGAAGCAGGGAAGCTCATAGGTATATCAGTTTTGGATCATATTATCATCACAGCTCAGGGTTACCTGAGCCTAATCAACACAAACAATGTGCAATAATTATCAGATCGTATCTCCTTCTTTGGAAGGAGTGCTCGACAATGCCGAACAGGCATACGGGGGTATAAAGAGGCCAGTCGAAATATTAAGGATATTGGATGGCCCTCAAAAAGACATGGAATATGTTAGCGAAAGAGATCGAGAAGCATTGAGCTCTTACTATCAAGATCTTTGTGCCGTCTTTCTCAAGAAATTCTCAACCTACGTTCTCGAAGACAAAGACATGCTTGAAGACTCCATCCGTTTGCAAGCGATATTTCAAGAGATCATAAAGGTGAAAAAGCTCAAGAGGGATTTTTGACGCACTTTGCCGCATTTCGAGGACAATCTTTATTTTTGCAGATTGAGAGCTTTATATGGCTTATCTTAGCCGTGAATTTATGTTGACCGCAGTGCTATTTTGTGCTATAATTCTCCGCAGAAGATAAGTGACTGCTTGTGCCTTCGGCACGAGAAATTACGGTCATGAGATCTTTGAAACAAAAAATTGGAGGTTTGAATGAAAAATTCTAATCACGTCAGGATTCACACACTAGTGCCACACCCTGTTCCGCATCTCGATGAGGTCGGTCAGGCGGTGATAGCCCTTGAATACGGAGCAGGCCACTTTGGAATCGATAGAGATTTCAAGGTTGCGCCCGAATGGATTACAGATAAGTGCTTAGATGAATGCATGGCAGAAGGAAAGCTCCCTTTGGGTCAGCTCAAAGGTGAGATGGACGACAAGGATGCAAGAGGGCAGAGAATCGAGGGAATGTGTAGTTCACTGCGAATGGCGCAGTATCTCAAAGTCTCAGATCGCCCCGAGCTCGACCACATCATATCGGAGATCTTACGCCTCGATGGAACTGGTACGGCGAATCGTATGGACTTGTCCAAGCTAATAAAAATGGGCAATGATACGAAGCCTGCTTCGTTTCAGCCTACTATGTTCAAGACCGCCATGAAAGCGGTTAAAGTACTGATCGCCTATAAAAGAGCGGGCTGGGAAAAAGCACCTGAATTCAAGCTGGACTTGATCCAGTTCTTCAGAGACAGGTACCCAGATATAGCTCCTAAGGTCCGCTCGGAAATCGAACGGAATCTCAAGGGCCAAGAGAATTGTACCGATCTGTTTGGATTGCCTTACATCGCTGGAGCGATGAGACAAATCGGCCAATCCAATGAGGATGTGGAAGAGTTCTTGATGTTCGCAGTCGATCTCTTGGTGACTGATCAGATCGTCTTCGGGGAAGCCCTAGTGGAACTCAGTGAGAAAAATGCGGTGAAATCAATTAGGCGCTTGTTCACTCCCTGGACTGACAAGACCTATGAAATGGTCATCGTCCATTCTGAGAATCCAAACGTGGCGAAAGCAGCGCGAGCTATGTTCGGCGCTGCTGTCGTCGTAGTCCGAAGACAGAGTGGGAATGTGTCAATCATGCTCAATGTTCAAGCCGGCCTCGAATATTCGATGCTGCGAGCGCTCATAAGAATATATGAGGCGACTCCGAATTACGCGGCAGTTGCAAAACTGTCGCTGTATGAAAGAACCGGCTGTATTCCGCAAGTCAAGAATTGGTTCATGGAGAAATCCTTTCTATTGAATGGATCGCTTCATATACCTGCGGAACCGACGCGTATCTCGGATGAGGAGCTTACCAACGCCATCATGTTGGCCTTTTCATTCAAGGGTGTCGAGTTGTTCTTCAGGAAGAAGAACTTGGCTCGAAAGAAGATTAGCCCAGAGATTCGCAAAGAGCCTAGTAAAAAGAGCCAAAACATTCCAACACCTGAAGAGTCAGTAAAAGCGGTAGAGGAACTCTTCGTTCAAGCGGAACTGTAAAGTTAGTTGCTTGCAGCTCCAAGTGTAGCTCCTTTAGGGAGCCCACAAAGAGACCTCATAAAAGAGGTCTCTTTTTTTGTTGCTTTTTTCCGTGTAAACTAGTGATATGATTCATCGAGACTTTTTTCAAGGCAAGAGGGTGGCGGTCGTAGGTCTAGGGCCTCACGGTGAGATGGTTACAGATGTGAAGCATATGATAAAATCCGGAGCGATTGTCTCAGTTTATGATATAAAAAGCGAGGCGAGGCTCAAAAATCACCTTATTTTCCTTCGATCTTTAGGACTTGCAAATTATGTCTGTGGAAATGTCCCCCCAGACGACCTTTTGGATATGGATCTGATCGTGCTCTCGCATGAGTATCCTAGGAGTTCTTCTTTTTTGAAATTAGCAAAGGAAGCAAACGTTTCCATCGAATATCCAGAGACTTTATTTTTCCGCTTGGCTCCTCCAGTAACAGTGATAGGCGTTATGGGCGAGTTTGGAAAATCGACTGTTATTTCTATGCTTGAACCAATGTTAAAAAGAGTCAGCTCGCAAGAAGACGACCAGTCATTCTTTACGATCGACCCTGAAACATCGAATGGCGTGATAGCTCACTTGAAGAGATTGAAGAAAGGAGACCTCATACTCATACGCGTGACATCAGAGCTCATGAAAGAGCTCACTATGATCCGGATCAGTCCGCATGTTGCAGTATTCACAACTGTACCAGGTAAGTTCTCGTATGAGAAATGGCCTTTTGAGATATTGAGCTTCCAGACTTACAACAATTTCATCATAGCTTTTAATGAGGTGATCGACGTCGCTAGACAATACAAAGAATTGCCTCGCTCCAAGATGCTACGAACGAACGTCAACTTGGTTCCTGCGGATCTTGGATTCCGTCTCGTCGGCGCACATGACAAAGAGGATGCTGCGCTCGCCATTCAAGCTGCAAAGTTATTCAAAGTAGAAGATGATGACATTGTTCATATTCTTCGTGAATGGAAACCTTTGAGAGGAAGATTGGAATTTGTGAAGAAATGTAAGGGCCTAGATTTCTATAATGATACCGCTTCTATTCGACCAAGTTCGACTATAGCAGCTATGAAGGCGCTTCCATTCAAAGCTGGCGACGCTTGCAAGAGTGTCGTGCTCATCTTAGGTGGCGCAATTAGCGGAGACGACTATAGGCAACTAGTTGCGTCTATACCAGAGTTTGTCCATGCAGTTATTCTTCTTCCAGGAAGCGGAACGATGCATGAGAGGGTGCTCTTCAACAATATGGACAATGTAGAAATTTTCTCTGCTCCTTCGATAGAGGAGGCAGTACGGCTCTCTGTGGAAAAAGGTAAAAAGGGGGACAGGGTTCTCTTTAGTCCCGGATTCGAGCCTGGAGGAGATGTTTCTCGAAAAGAAAGAGGCGAGAGGTTTGTTAGAGCGATAAGAGCGCTTTGAATGATGGGTGGAACACCGCAGGGCGATGGTTCTATTTTCCGCATATTATGCAGACGACATTGCCTTCAAATTCCCAGCCTCTATACACTGCTTGCATAGCTCCAACTATAGAAAGTGCGCTATTCGGAGAGATGTCGACTTGAGCATGTTCTTTGACAAGAGCTATGGCTCGGTCGATCTCTTCGTTTGAAGCAACCCAGCCGTGGCCGCCGGTTTTCTGTATGAGAGGAATCAATGCTTCTTTCCTTCTCGCAACAGAGTCAACAATAGCATCGGCTGTTGATTTTTCTTCTTTGCCGTCATAATTTTCAAATGCATCTGCCATAGGGTGGCATGAGGAAGTTTGGACTATATGAATCTGCACGGGTTTCTTTGTAGAAGAAAAATATTGGGCTAGAGCTTGGGCTGTGGTGCCAGAAGATGTACCGATAAAAATGGCGCCTATACCTTTGATGGTGGAGAGCTCTTCTGCCAAAGATTTGTAGCCGATAAGAGCTAGATCGTCAGTCGATTGTCTCAGGCTTCGCGCACCTCCATCCTTTGCGGCGTTCAAGGCTTGTAGAGGACGCTCTTTTGTGAGGACTCTGATGTTGTCGTTTGAGAGATCTTTGAGGGCGCTCAGCTTTTCTTTGTTCACGTTGTTTCCCACGAAGATATCGAGACAGGCAGGGCCGGCAAGGAGGGGTCGTAGAGCATTTTCGTTTATTATCTTCAGATGTTTGGCAGCGGCCAAAGCGGCATTACCAGAGGAAGAGATCACAAAGTTCCTGTCTCCCTGCTCAAAATAGTAGTCGATGAGCATGGGTATGGATCGGCCTTTGTGAGAACCCAGAGGGTGATAGTCCTCACGTTTTAACACTATGTTTTCGAGGCCTATGACCTTAGCTAGAGCGGCATAGGGCTCGGCTGGCGTCACTTGGTTCTTCATGCTTCTAGTTTACAGGGCTTGCCACAAAGCGCAACTATTTTTTGCATGGCGGCAAAATTTCAGGTACTATGTTCACATACGATTTGGTACCAAAAGGACTGATCGTCTTCATATGATTTCGCAAAATATCAAAGATACAAATGCAGAGTGTGTCTGCCCAGAGTGTAAAAATCCTATAGATCTGACCCCTTTTCCAAACATAAATCGGGGGATGGTCATCGAATGCAACCACTGTGGGATGACATTGCTCGTCAAGAATGTAGCAAATGGAGTTTTGGAGACGGAGATAGTAGACGAAGGCAAATAGGCGAGAGCAAGGTGGCATCGCGTCACCTGAGCTTTTCGATCGTCTCTTCTATCATATTTCTAAATCCGTGTGAGCCGAGGAAGACAATGACGTCTCCTTGTTTTGTGCTTTGCACCAGATGCTCGATGAGAGATCGGTCATCTTCCATGTAGACCGTATCTGGATGTGTCTTCGCTATTATGTCTCTCAATTCGGGACCTTCTATAGGTTGGTCTTTGTCGTTCGCGACTTTGAGCTTTGTGAGACGAGGGATGACGACCTCGTCTGCTTCGATAAAGGCGTTGTCGTATTTTTTTGAGGATTCTCTCTGTCTTCCACCAGAATTGGGCTCGAAGACGGCGATGACCCTTCCATCGTATATAGACTTGAGAGTTGAGAGAACGACGTGAGCTTTCTCGGGTGAATGAGCTATGTCATCGAATACTGTTATCTTGCCTTCAAATCTTTTTTCCAAACGTCTTTTCATACCTGTAAATGAAGCTATGGCTTTCACTATCGATTTTGGGGATGCTCCAAGCGAGTGCGCCATGGCAAAACAGCCTGTTATATTTTCTGCTTGGAAGAGGCCGAGCATAGGAGAAGATATTGAATAGGTAATGTCACCATGTATGATGTTGAACTTCAATCCTAGCTTGGTTTGGATAACAGATGAATATTCGTAGTCAGATCTTATCGGATTTCCTGCTCTGCCATATCTAATGACTTTTCCTTTATATAGATCTAGTACTTTAGTTATACCGCTTTGGTCCGCGCATGTGACGATAAATCCTTTAGGGGGCATTCCTGCCAAAAGTCTCTTGAATGCTTCGAAATATGATTCTTCTGTTGGATAGAGGTCAGCATGGTCCCAAGATACTGCTGATAACAAAAGGTGAGTAGCTTTGTAATAAAAGAATTTGGCTGTTGTATCTGTGGGCGAGCTCTTGTATTCGTCTCCTTCGAAGACGCTCCAGTTGCTCTCGGTCAGTTTGGCTGATGATTCGTGAGAAAGTGAGACTCCGCCGAACATGTATGTAGGATCAAAACCGCTCTCGGTAAGTATATGTGAAAGAAGAGCAGAAGAGGAAGTTTTGCCCCATGTGCCAGAACAGACGATAGATTTTTCTTTGGCGAAGAATTCTCCTATGGCTTCGGCGAATGAGTACATCGGTATGTTGTTCTCTTTCGCATAGGTTGTCTCAGGATTTTGGCTGCCTGAAGCCGTCCCTACTATGACCACGTCAGGTTTGCCATTCTCAATCATCTTCTCGGGATGCCAACCAGCATAAAAAGTGACACCTTGTTTTTCGAGTTCAGTCGATACGGGAGGGAAGAATCCTTTGTCGCTTCCGGTAACACTTACACCTCTTCTATGGAAGGCTATGGCGAGAGCACTAGTCGCAACTCCGCATATGCCAATCACATGAACTCGAGAGGGGAGTTTTTTTTGTTGTAAACTGTCATTTTGTGGTTTATCCTGTGGATTAACTGTGGATTGCATGGGGAAAGTCTAGCATAAAATTCAGGCAAGAAAAAACCGTTCACTTGAAGTGAACGGTTCGTTGTGTTCGGTACCTCTATTTGAGGGCGAATGCAAAGAAGATGGGCATACCAGGAACTTCTTGGCCCATCACGCCGCCTGAACAGGTGGCGTAGACCATCTTGCCGTCCTCGGCCAAGCTCCTTACCTCCAAGTTTACTGTGCTCGTCGCGTATAATGCGGCGAGGTTGATATTCTGGAGAAGCTTCGGTCCTGTCGCAGTCATCGAGTAAAGCTCAACTTCTGCAGACTCAGTGCCGATCACAAACAAGTTGTTCGTCATTACGGCGGCTGTATTCACATATGGCCTCGTAAGGTCGACGGCAGGCTGTGCTCCAGTTCCAATGTCCGTGAGGCGATACATCGTCACTCCTGAACCGAACGGTCCGGGGCTCGTCTGTATCACGTACCCGCGCGAGATCCGAAGGGAATTTTGCCACGCTTGGTTATTGAGGTCCAAACGGTTCGGCAGAACCGCAACCGTCTGTCCATCCAAACTGTATGCAGTCGTGGATCGAAGGTTCTCTACAAGGATGGAGGCGCCTGGTGCCAGGTCCGAGGTCATCCCCAGAACCACGACATCAGACTCTCCAATAGGTGAATGTATCACCATGCTGGGAGTTGCCACCATCTCTCCTTGATAGAGAGAGGTTGCGAACCAGTCGCCGACTACAGCCAAGCTGTTTACGGTCATACCCCACGTGACTTTATTTACGAGCGCCAATGTGCGAGCGTCTACTACGTATATATTTCCGTCGGTTGACGTTGCGTATATACGGCCGTTCACTGCCTGTACCGCATGAATCGGATATCCTGGGCTCAAGTCGAGCTTCGCCTTCACGCTGAAGCCTTTCTTGCTGATCACCCAGAGACAGCCATGGCTCCCTCCGCAGTAAACATTTTGCCTGTCGAAGGACAGACTTTGTTGCTGTGGAATGTGCTCGCCGGGCAACTCGAGAGTTGCGTAGATCGACAGCTTCGGTGAAGCAGGTCGTTTGGCCGCTGTTGCAGCATTTGAGTCTACATTGATGAATAACACCGTGACCACGAGGATCACTAGAGCAGTCATTTTTTTCATAGTTCTGTTTACCTTTCTTGTTTCTGAGTTTATATTCTAAGAGGAGTATACCACATACACAGATTTAAGTCAAGAAGAAAAA
>CAZJQW010000016.1:0-11639 GCA_964548575.1 uncultured Candidatus Saccharibacteria bacterium | reverse complement strand
ACTCGTTCACACGTTCCCGCTATGGAAGGTAGAACTGTATCTGTCATCCTAACGTCAAATTGGACCCAGCCGACCACATCACTACCCCACGCATAGCCAGTGATTTTTCCTGTACCTGTACTATATGCCAAATTCGAAAGCTTTATCCAGCCGTCCCATCCATCTGTTCTCGAAGCGGAGTTGCAGTCTCCATTGACCGTACCTGCACAAGCCCTGGCCCAACCGCTCACAGATCCAGGCCCGCCTAAAATGTTCACTGTGGCATCACTTGGGGAACCATCAGGACTTATACCCAAACCGCCAAACTTTATCCAGCCTATATTAGAAGACCAGGCATAGCCAAGTATAGGTTTTATAGAACCTGAAACACCTGCATTTTGAACGTAAACAGCATTTTCAACTCCAGTATCAAACTTTATCCAACCTATGTTGGAAGACCAAGCCCAGCCAGTCAAATTGTATTGCGACACAGGTTGCGCCTCAGCTCTGTCCGTGAGCACTCCCGATAGCATCCCCGCTCCGACTAGAAGCAACGCCACTATCAAGAATCCGATGTATTTTTTCATGAATATAAAAAGAGGTAATTAAATTACCCCTATATTTTACCTTATAATTTGAACACAGACCAAGAAAAATGTGGATAACAATGGACTATAGGCAAGTATTCTTTGCTGGGCGCCCTATTCAGGCCAAGATTCGACCATCAAAAGGCTGTTTGAGCCAGATTTTCCATTCTGCAGAGCCTTTTCTTGCCAGATCTTTTCGGTCACATATGGCATGAATGGGTGCAAACACCTGAGAACCGTGTCTAGAATATTGAGCAGTAGCTGTTTTCTGGATTTTTTGTCCTCGTCAGACCCTTCTTTGAATATCTTTTTGCTATCTTCCAAAATTTTGTCTGCAAATTCATGCCAAGCGTAGTGATAGATCTTCTCGCCTACCAAATAGAACTTAAATTCCTCCATTTCCAGAGTAATTTCTTTTACAAGAGAGTCCTTTTCCTGCAATAGAGACTTGTCGGCCTCGCTCCAAGCATCAAAATCAGACTCGTGCTCTTCCCCAACTGTGCTCTCCAGAACGAAACGAGAGATATTCCAGAGCTTATTTGCAAAATTTTTGTAACCGCGGACCTTGTCTTCCGAGAGCTTCATATCATTGCCCGGTCCAGCTCCGATGATGAGCGATAGACGAGTGGCGTCAGCACCAAACTTGTTGATCATATCCAGAGGATCGATGATATTGTCTAGAGACTTGGACATCTTGCGACCTTTTCCATCACGAACAAGTCCGTGCAGATACACAGTCTTGAAAGGAATATCGCCGAGAAGGCAACCGGTCATGAGGATCATACGGGCTACCCAAAAGAAGAGTATATCGTAACCAGTTTCTAGAACATCAGTCGGATGGAAGACTTTCAGATCTTCAGTTTTATCTGGCCAACCCAGAGTCGAGAAAGTCCAGAGACCAGATGAGAACCAAGTATCTAGAGTATCTTCATCTTGGACCCACCCCTCTCCATTCGGAGCTTCGATACCGACAAAAATCTCCTCACCTTTGTACCAAACAGGCACGCGATGACCGTACCAGATCTGTCTCGAAATGCACCAGTCGTGAAGATTGTCGATCCAGTGAAAATAAGTGCGCTCAAATCTATCAGGTATTATCTTGATCGCTCCACTCTCGACAGACTTTTTCATGATCTCCTTCAGAGTCGTCTCCGAACCAGATGTGATCCCTTTTATGTTGGAGTTTGGGATTTTGAAAGGCTTATTCACAGCCACAAACCACTGGAGCTTTGGCAAAGGTTCGATGATTCCTCCTGTTCTTTCGGCTGTCGCGACATTCTGTATAGAGTCCTCGGTCTTCTCCAGAAGGCCGTTCTCCTCGAGCCACTTCACTATGGTCTCTCTGGCTTCGGCCACCTTCATGCCTTCTACAATGCCAGTATTCGGCATCATTTTGGCGACTTCGTTTATGACTTGGATGCTATCTAGGCCATGGCGCTTTGCTATCTCGGCATCTATTCCGCTATGAGCAGGAGTGACGCCAACGGCTCCAGTACCGAATTCTTTGTCGACTGCATCATCGGCAACGATCTTTATCTTGAGCTTGGCACCCGCAAAATCACAGTCATATTCCTTGCCTATGAAAGCTTTGTACCTCTCATCTTCGGGATGAACAGCCACGGCGACATCTCCCACCTTTGTCTCAGGGCGAGTAGTCGCTATGCTTATGGGAAAATCTTTTGAATATCGAAATGTATAGAGCTTGGCTTTTCTCTCTTCGTAAACGATTTCGTCGTCAGAAATGGTAGTCTGCCCCTTTGGATCCCAATTGATGATGCGATTGCCCCTCACTATGAGGCCGAGATCGTGCATAGCTTTGAATGCAGTACGGACCGCCAGATTTCTCTTTGGATCGAGTGTAAATGCCTCTCGACTCCAGTCTATCGAGGCTCCCATTTTGCGGACCTGATTGACTATAGTGTCGTGGCTCGCTTGAGCAAAAGAGTCTACCCTCTTCAAGAATTCTTCACGCCCGAGATCATGCCGGCGCATTTTCTCTTTTTTCTCGAGTTCTTTTTCTACTTTTGATTGGGTTGCTATAGCGGCATGGTCTGTTCCAGGGAGCCACAGAGTTTTGAATCCTCTCATTCGTTTGTAGCGAATCATGATGTCTTCGATAGCGAGCATGGCGGCGTGCCCCATATGCAATGTTCCAGTCACATTGGGAGGAGGAAGGACGATGGTATATGGTTCGCCTTTTTGGTTGCGCTCGAGAAGCTTGTCGGGATCAAAAAAGCCGCTCTTTTCCCATAGAGAATAGAGCTCTTCTTCTGCCTGCTTTGGATCGTAAGGTTTGAGAAACTTTTCTGGAATCTTCGGGGGCTCCATGCGCAATATAGTAGCACAGAGGTCCGACCTTTGTCAGACCTACGGGTCTATGATCTCCACCTGTCCGCAGAGAGCAGTGGCGCTCTGTCCATCAGCTGACTGGACATTGACGCTCATGTATTTGGTTCCGTAATCTTTGTAGTAATAGTGCAAAGTTCCTGCAGTAGTAGGGCTCACCGAAATCTCAGTTCCGCTCCATGAATATTTGAGTGGAGCGACTCCGCCAGTTACATTCGCAGCCCAATTGACGTGCTTTATGATCTGAACGACCGAAGCATCAGCTTGGCATGAAACTGCAAGCCTTCCTGGATATGATGGCTGATTGATGACCACAGGTTGCTGGATGACGATCGGCTGAGGCACAACTATAGGTTGAGGTTGAGAGATAACAACTGGCCTCTGTTGAATATACACCGGCTGTGGTACTGGATATGGCTGTGGGTAGGGCTGAGGAACAGGATATGGTTGAGGAACTGGAGTTGGTACAGGATAAGGCTGTGGGTAAGGTTGTGGATATGGCTGAGGTACTGGCCTTGGTGCAGGTACCGGAGGAACACGAGTAGGTACATGATAGTAGCTAGGCGATTCAGGAGGTCTTACCCAGTAGTCGCAAGAATTACAATGATTGGTGCTTCCGTAATATGAATAGTCATCGTAATAATTGTCGTAATATCCAAAGTCGCTTCCACCACCATAGTATCCAGAGCTTCCGCCTCTGTTAAAACTATTTACGTTGTTATTGAAACTATTGTAGTAGTTGTCTCCATCGTCTCTACTACCTCCACCCCAGCCAAAAGGATCGAGAACATTCAAAGGATTGAATATTCCCCCGTCATAATTATCTAGAAAATCGGCTTTGACCGTATTTGGAGAAGCATAGAGCACAAATGCCATTACAGCCAAAAAGGAACCTGCAATGATCAATTTGGTGGCTATTTTGTTGATTTTTGTCATGTTTTTGGGGCATTTTTACGACGAATGCCCGTATTGGTGAATTACATCTTTTACTGCCACATTTCAGCATAAATCAAGGAATTTAGCAAGGGGTATGCGAGGGTGCCACAAGCTTTCGTATTTTTGTGTACCAATGAGATATTTTGAAAATATCTTGGAAAACTATCGAGCCACTTCGAATGTTACGATGTAATCCTTATTTTGGATAGTCCTGAACAAATTGATTGAACGTTATGGACAACCCGCCTAGCGTTCCTGTCTGCCCTGCCCTAACCGCTATGCTAGCCGGCCAAGCTTGATTTGAAGTATTCGTGCTCGTGGTGCTCGTAGTTGAGCTCGTGGTGGTCGCTGTTGATGTCGCAGTAGAAGTAGCCGTCGAGGTCGCTGTGCTTGTTCCAGTATTTACATTTACATTCGTATTGCTCACATCTTTTGCCACCTGATATCCGCTACCTATAATGAACGCGAGTATAGCCATGACTATTATAATTAGTACAACTACAACTGCCGCAGCCGCACCTTTGGTTGTACTTCTGGTCTTTATCATATATTTATACGTATTATGCTTTTTTTTATCATTTTTTAAGACATGATCTTTCCCAAGTAATTACACTACATTTCTTGGCAAATTAAAAGCACCCCGTACGAATACAGGGCGCATAACAAGTTCCGAAGCGGTAGCCTTTTGCCCCGATTTGGACACTCTGTTTAGGAGACGAGTGTAACATACTGTAAATTTGACGCAAACTCTTCACACCTCCTTTGGATTCCTGCCGATCACGAATAGTATGAGAACACTCACCATGACCAGGGCCCCGATCAAAATGAACATGTGCGTTGAAGTCAATCCAGGTTTTTCATTTTCCACGATTCCCGAAGGAGCTATTTCCAAAATGGCCGCTTCGGCTGTCTTGGTAAATTTGTAGCCCTCGCTTTTCGCCAAAATCTTTCCAGTGTTATTTACACTAGCCACATATACCACGTGTTTACCAGAGGCCAGCTCTTGATCTAGAGTATACTGCCACTCACCTTTGTCATTTGATTTTACCGTTACCACAATAGGAGTGCTGTAGATAAACAATGTGACAAAACTATTGGGCAGAGCTACTCCTTTAAAGGTCACCTTGTTCTCTGCCGTGAGAGCGACATGTGTAACCTTGTACTCTCCAAGTATAGGAGCGTTCGCTGCCTCTGGTTCTTGGGGATTTATTTTTATCAATTCCAAAGCGGATGGATCAAACCCTAAAAGCACTTTTTCTCCTGCATTGATGAGCCTTCCCTCGTACTCTCCGAGCTTGCTACTTTTTATTGGATCGATTGAATAGAGATATATAGAGTCAAAGTCCGATATTCCATCAATATTCGAATCCTTGAACAGATCTGCCAAAGCTTTCTGATCCGTAGATCCAGCCAGCTCAACATCTCTCGTATCACTATTAGCAATTTCGGCTGAGACTCGAGCTACTCTCTCAATAATAGAAGTTGTTTGAGATGTGCTCGTTCCAGGCTGACTCGCAACTGTCATGGTTACATTTGGCTTTGTTTTAATTGTTTGAACACTACTAGTAGGAGCGGAATCGCTGACATAGGGAGTAAATGGAGTAGGTGCCACTTGCCTCGGAGGGCTTTCGGTAAAGCTTGTCACAGGCTGATCTGATGTAGTGGACACATCCGTTGCTTGGATTTGAGGATCTTTGATCACATTTGTCAGAGTCTCGAGCTTTGTCGAAGATTCGGTGACCTTTGTAGAAGACTCTGTGAATGTTGTGGTGGCCAATCGATCGGTGGAGGTTACATATGAAGTATAGGTCGCATAAGTTGAAGAAGAGACGTAGGTTGTGCCAGATGTTCTATCTGTCGATATGTTAGTTATTTTCGTCGTTTGAGTGATCGCCGAATCGATCTGTGCAACAAGAGGAGACGTGACCTTGATTGACTCAAAAAAAAGACATAGGCCGAGTACGATAGCCAGAGTGACAAGACATATCGAGAGCGCCTTGAGTTTCAAATGTATTACTTTGTGTTTTGTTATTTTCATGGCTATTAGCTTACTATTGGAAATGAGACCACAAAATGCGAACCAACTCCTTTTATGGATTCTACTTGGATCTCACCCCCCATTTCTTTTACTATCTTAGCAGTTATCCACAATCCCAAGCCAGTGCCTCGGATATCCTCTGTCTCCTTTGTCCTGATCCTATAGAATCTTTCGAACAAGCGCTCTCTTTCAGCTGCGCTTATGCCAATTCCTGTATCTTCCACTCTTATAGATATCGATGCGTCTTTCATCTCTTCACTCACTTTGACAGATCCCTTTTTGGTGTACTTCAATGCGTTCCCGATGAGATTGACCAGCACCTGTTTCAATCTCACTTTGTCGGCCTCTATGCACCATGTATCATCTTCCTTCCCTGCTTCAAAAGTCAGTTGGAGACCTTTGTTTTCGGCTTCAATCAAAGAAGCTGATACTACCTCTTGAATGATCTCTTTGGGACGCACTTTTTCAAATTTAAATTCCATTCTGCCCTGTTGGATCTTTGAAACATCTAGGATGTCCACCACCAAAGAATCCAATTCCTTGGCAGAAGTGTCTATCCTCATCGCATATTCGCGAGTGTTCGATGAAAGCTCCGGAGCCTCCCTCATAAACTCCGCGTATCCGCGTATAGAAGTGAGAGGCGTCCTCAATTCATGCGATGCCATGCCGATGAAATCATCTTTGAGTTGATCAACTTCTTTGAGCTTGCGATAGAGATGCATATAGTCGACGACTTTGGAATATCGCAAGAATAGAAAGACGATAAGAACTATGACGACAAACAGAACGGCCAAGCTATTGTTCACATTCCTCTCCACCTTCTTGTCTGCTTGCGAGAGTGTTTGGCTTGTCATCACGACTCCGAGGATATTCTTTGATTGATCCACTATCGCTCTTGCCGTGCTGAACATCCTTTCGCCATTCTCCATGTATTGGATAGTAACAGAATGGTTAGGTTGAGATATAGCCAAGCCATACAAAAAGTCAGCTTGAAGCAGAGTCTGGCCTATTTCTGTGGAATTATCTGAAGCTATGATGGCGTACGCATTTGGGATCACAGTCGAACCTTGTACGAGATCTACTTTTCGAACGACTCTAAAGCTTCGAATAGTCTCATTGTTCTCCTTTATCGCGTTTATATGCTTGTTTAGATACGCCCCATCTTCTATCCTATCTTCCGCAAAGGTCACGAATGAATCATGGATAGAACCGATCCTCACATTTACGAGCCGATCCTGTGCATCATTTGCGACCGTGATGAATCGATCCGCCATAAAGAGAAAGGCGACGATGATGACCAAGGCGACTATGGACGTATAAAAAAGCTGAGGATTGTTCCTTATCTTGGCCAAGCCCTTTTTGATATTCAAAACAACGTCGTCTTGCATATGTATTTCACCCTAATGATACTACTTATATCTTTGACTTAGCCAGCAGACATGTTCATAACTTAGCAAGCGCAGTTATAATTATTCAGTCAAAAAGTCGTGGATTAAGAATTACCATTTCCATCTCTCTAACCTCGGAATGCGGATTCTAGGTCAATTTTAAGATCATCTATTTATCTTTGCGCTCAAGGATACTGAAACCATCCATGATCGCCTCGCAGAGAAAATCCTCGAGCTGACTCAAGTCTTCTTTGGTCTGAGCTTTATAAAGATAAGCATAGTAAAGCCGCTTCTGCTCCTGACGAATAATCGCAGGTGCAATATTTGCTTGTAGAAGCATAGCGTTCATGAGCAAGCGGCCAATACGACCGTTGCCGTCAGAGAACGGATGTATCTGCTCGAATTTTGCATGGATAGTGGCTGATAATCCGACAATATCTTTTGAATTTTTTACTACACGGTCCAAGACCTCCAAGATCAACTTGCGAACACTCATGTGGTTTGCTGTCGGAAGATTGACGCCTGTTATTCGAACAGCATGATTCCGATAGGTTCCGGCATCTGGGCGAATTCCATTCATAAGAATGCTGTGGAGTTTAAGGATAAGATTCTCATCAATTTTTTCTCCTTTCTCGATATTATCAAAAAGATAATTCAAGGCAGTCTGATGATTCTTGGCCTCGAGCTGCTCAGTTAAGCTTTTGTCCGGCAAGGCAGCATTGTCGAAAAGAATAGCGGCAGTATCAGGCTCGGTAAGAGTACTGCCTTCAATGCTGTTGCTGTGATAAGTGAGTTTAAGGATGAACTGATCACGGATGTCGGGGTTTGCCAGTATTTCTTTGATTACGCTTTTATGCTCGCCAGACTTCTGGTCAAGAACATTCTTCTTTGCGGTAAGTTGATCAGCCAGAATGACCTTCTGGCCAGTGACCTCCAAATACAGCTCATCTATGGCCGCTTGAGCCTTCGGCCGAGGATTTGATTTGCCAGTCCACCAACTGTTGAATGCAACAAAAGACACGCCGAATCGTTCAGCTAATTTGGTCTGGGTCATGCCCAGCATTTTCTGGATTATCTCTAGTTTTTGGCGTGGCGTCATACCAATGCCATATTACCAAACTTTATAAAGTTATGCAAAAATCGGCATTGTTATAAAGTTTCAAAAATTGTAGAATTACTGGCATGATTTCTAAGCCGCTAGCAGTTTTTGTGACCCTATAGGTTGGCTTTCCGAACTTATTTATCAAAAAGAATATACTTTGACTGCTATTACAGAAATCGAGAAGTTATTGAGAAATCCTTGATCCGAACATAACATATAGATTAAACCTTCTCAAAAGTAAATATGGTGCAAATGTATTCATCGCTGTTTAGCTTGTCTTTCTTCACTAACTTCAATCCATTATCCTCAAGAAGAGCCTTATAGTAGTCTTCCTCTCTGTCGTAATCTATGACTGTTCCCATATCAGGTATCTCAACGTAATGCAGATATTCTTTATATTCTTTACCCTTGAACTCAATGGTATTTTTTTCAATAAATAAATCTCTTTTTGTTTCGAGTTTATTTCTCAAATATTCTTCGTTAGAAACAACAATAATAAGCTTTCCTTTTTCGTTGAGCATCCTAGATATCTTTTGTGCTACCTTTCCTAAGTCTGCTTCAATAAAATGCGGAAAAACGTATATTGCAGTAACAAAATCAAATTTTTCTTCAGTCTTAAAATCTTGGAAAGTTTCCTGATATATCTTGACGTTGTTTTTATTTATATCACTTTTGATAAAATAGTCGTAACTCTTTTTTGATGGTTCACAACCAGCGATAGAAATATCATCGCCGAATTTTTCTTTCAGCATCCTTATGAAAAAGCCGATGCCAGAGCCAATATCGAATAGCTTAAACGGAGCTTTAACTTTCGAGATTATTTCATCTAAAATAAATCTGTTTACAGTAACATTGAGTTGGGTTTTTTCTTGATTTACCCAGTTTATCTTATCGTATTGTTGAAAGAAAAAGTCTCGGTTTTTCATTGGAAAAGTTATCTTTGATACTACCTTCTGGTGACCCCACGGGGTGGATTTCAGGATTGACAAATGAGCGAGCATCGATTCAATTAGCTATCAAACATATATCGCTATACCTGTTTTAAAGACCACTTGTAATGAAAAAATCCAATCATTAATCCAATGACAATAGAGACAGAGCATACAGGATCTTTGTATTCATATATGGACAACGCAAAAAGAGTAAGCAACCCACCAAAAGTAATTCCTAACACTCTAGCTCTTAAACCTTTTAGTAAACTCGGATTCACATTTTTGTCACCAAATACCACTAAATTTTTATAGACACCGCCAAGTACTGGAAACTTACCAGTTACTATTGCAAGTATCGAAAGTCCAATAGGTACTGAAATTAATATTAGAACAATATAGATTGTTATTTCATCCATAGACAAACTATAACATAATCTAAGTTTTTGTGACCTACATTATACGGGATTGGAAACAGATCGTAGAAGAAATAAGGGAATTTTGTTTACTGGGTCATATTAATCTCAATTCAAGCGGTATTTCCTGACCCCTGCCTTATTCCGACTATATCAAATTTACCATCGTCTAAGGTTCCATCAATTTCACCTATACCTTCGATAATATTATGATCGCCGTAAACCAATAATGACAACCATCGTGACTTTTCTTTAAACAGAAGATCTTTGGCGTAATCTCCAAAACAAGTGTTTTTACCGAGAAGTGTAGCGTCTTTTTGCTCGATTAGAAAATCAATTCTTGTTGATATGCTTTTACCATCGAGCGTCTCAAATTTCAAATTCTTTCTGATGACGAAAACAGTCCTGTCTAGCTCCGCGAGAATCTTGATTTGGTCCAAATGAATATTATATCCGATCGGTAACTCCTCTACATACCTGAGTTTGTAGCTTTTGGCAAGAAATGAGACAAATCCTTTGTTTATGCTAGTTATTTTGGTAGCCTCGTCACCCATTTCGTTAAATATCTTAAGAGTATCATGCGTCTTAGGAATTTTCATGTCTGCGTAGAATAACAAAGTTTTAAGATACTTCTCTATCGCTGTGTTACTTAGCATGGCACCTTGTTTCAAAAAGCCATTCATCAAAAGTAAACGAGCCGCTATATAGTCCTCGTCCGCCGCCGCTAACCAATGAAGTATATCTTTTTTGAGTTTTTTCTTTTCCATATAGTCAATCACTGCTTTCATAAGTTATATCAGATTTTAAGATTATTGCATATGTCTTTTTTGCAGATTGTTTTTTGTTTTTTTGGTATAATGTCCGCAATGAAAACAAATTCGTCATCTAAAAAATTTATCGTCGTCTCCCTATTCTCCGGATGCGGAGGTCTTGACCTTGGTTTCAAGGGTGGATTCAAGGTACTAGGAAGAACATATCGCCCGAAAAACTTTGAAATAGTCTGGGCCAACGATTTTGACGAAAATGCTTGTTTGACATATTCAAAGAACCTAAAGGATCCCATCGTGTGCGGAGATATAGTTAAATTATTGAAAGATGAATACCCAGACATGCTTAGTCCAAGAATGCCGGAACAAGCTGACGTGGTACTTGGAGGATTTCCGTGCCAAGATTTCAGTCTAGCCGGGAAACGCGAAGGATTTGAAGGTAAACGCGGCGTACTTTATAGAAGCATGGTTGAGACGGTAAGGCGACTAAGACCCGCTATCTTCCTGGCTGAAAACGTTAAAGGCCTATTGAGCATGAATAATGGTGAAGCCATTGAAATCATCAAAAAAGACTTTAGTGATTTAGGATACGAAGTAGTACATAAGTTACATCACGCCGCCGACTTCGGGATTCCGCAAAATCGTGAACGCGTCATAATCGTCGGAACAGACAAAAGTAGAGGTCTACCGGCGTTTGAATATCCAAATCCGACTCACGCGAAAAACAGATGGGTTACGATGGTGGAAGCAATTGGCGACCTGTCCGGCAAAAAGGAGGGATCAATCGAGAATCATTTCTGGTCAAAGGCTAAGATGTTCAAAGGTACTCAAGGAAATACGGTGACTGAACGCGGAAAAATCGCCCCTACCATGAGAGCCGAACATCATGGTAATATCGAATGGCATTGGAACGGAAAGCGAAGGTTATCCGCTCGTGAAGCGGCTAGAATACAGACGTTTCCCGATGATTTCATCTTCTACCCTTCCACTTCAAGCGCTTATAAACAAATCGGAAACGCGGTACCGCCCGTATTGGGATGGCATCTGGCGACCGCCGTCGAAAAGTTTTTGGATAAACATTTAAACGAAAATGATATACGTAAACAAACACGAGGTATCGGAGAAAGAATTCCTGTCCTTGCTTGAAGAAA
>CAZJQW010000015.1:0-12080 GCA_964548575.1 uncultured Candidatus Saccharibacteria bacterium | reverse complement strand
TAAATGGTGCTATTGCAGTTCCAGAGTTAGTGTCGGAGCCCGTAGGAGACACATAAAGAGTCTGGGTGGAAATTATTTGAGTTAGTTGCGAACTCGATCTCCACGAAAAAGCTGCTTGAAATGAATTGTGAGTTAATAATGCTAACGTCCCCACCAGAACCAAAAGAGCAAAGCTTGCAAGTAAAGCAGCATGCTTAAGTTTAAGGTTTTTCATCCTCTAAGTATATCAATAAATATGGCGGGGTAACGCCGAGTTATCCCCAGCACGGACAGTAGAAAGTATAAAATGGAAAATAGAATAGAAAGCAGAAAAGCGCAGGAAGTCCCTGCGCTTTCTAGTTACTAGTTTCTAATTACTAGCTACTTGTCTTTATCCCTTGATCTCCTGACTTGCTAGCAATGAACCCCTGAAGATCTTCATGATGGTATTGCCGCTTGCATCCTTCAAAGGAAGGTCCTTTGCGATGTCGAACTTGCCATCACCATCGTCATTGTAGAGAACAGCATAGTACAACTGTCCGTCGACCATAGGTGAACTGAGGCTGATGCTTCCAGGATTGATGCCTGCTTGGAAGAGCTTGGAGCCGATGACGTCACCTGGCTTTCCGGCATTGTCCTTGTGGATCACGACCCAACCTGGCTTTGCGAGCTGAACTGAAGATATATAAACGACGTTGCCTGGATACTGGTCGGTCATCGTTATGCGATTTACGCCAGTATTGGCATTCTGTGACGTAGTTGCATTTGTATCCGTTTCCGTAGGAGTTCCGCTACCCTTGCCACTAAAAACTATCACTCCAATGATAATGAGAACTATGATGATAACTACGGTCACGACCCACTGCCACGTCCTGACACCACTTTGTGGTTCCATATTATTATTTAAATAGGTTCTTAGGCTTATAAATACGACTTATATTAGACTATAACTATAGCATACGATTACTCCTTTTTGGCAATATTGCTGTTTATAGCGCACAATGTTGTAATTTTTGAGATTTGTCTAGAGTTATTGAGAGATTTTACTTTTCGTGAGATATTGCTATGTCTAGAAGCACGTCAGCTATAACATTTGCACTATCGAGTCGGGCAAAAGCTTTGGCTTTTTCTTTCATGGTCTCTCTAATCTTTGGAGATGATATGATACGGTCTATCTCTCCGATGAGGACGTGCGAGCTAAGGTTGTTCTCTTGGATGACGGAGGCTGCACCAGTCTGTGAGTATGCATAAGCGTTGTGAGTCTGATCATGAGAGACAGTTCCAGGAAGAGGTATGATAATAGCAGGAACGCCCCAAGCTGCGATCTCAAAGATGGTGGATCCTGCTCGACTGATGACTACATCCGCAACGCCTGCGGACATCCTCAATGTGAGCTCATTCAAGTAGTCCATAGGATGATATCTCGATAAATATGGATGGTCCTTCAAGACAATGCTCGAAGTGAGCTTGATCTCTTCTAGATTGGCTCGACCAGTCTGATGGATTACTTGATATCGGTTCAAAAGCTCAGGAAGACTGCTCATGATGACGTCATTTATGGTTTGAGAGCCTTGGGATCCACCTATAATGAATACAACTGGAGTATTTTGCTCGAGATTGAGGTATTCGTGAGCCCCGTTAGATAGCGGTATGGCTATGTCTCTTCTTATAGGATTTCCAGTATGAGCTATGCGGTTTTTGTTCTTGAAATATTCTGCAGCCTCGGGATATGAGACTGCGATATTTTTCGCGAACTTCCCTGCCCAAGCATTGACCCTGCCAGGCTTGCTGTCTGACTCGTGGATAACTACAGGGATATGGAGGAGCTTCGCTGCGAACAGCGCTGGAAATGCCGCATAGCCTCCTTTTCCAAACACTACGTCAGGATATATCGTGAACATGCGGACGACAGCAGTCAAACACCCGAGCAGAGTCTTTAAGAGATCGGTGAAATTCAATATAGAAAAATATCGTCTGACCTTACCCGCTGGAACAGAGACAAATTCGAGCCCGCTATCAAAAAGAGCGCGAGGATTGTATTTTGTAGGCGCCATATAGTAGAGCTTCGGGGTTATGATCTTTCTGTCTCGAGCTCTCTCGTTCACTGCTTGGGCTACTGAAACGATCGGGTAGAAATGTCCGCCAGTTCCACCGCCTGTAAATAGGATTTTCATAGTAGGTATATTTTACCCTATTTTCGGTATTTGGAAACGTTGGCAACTATGCCGGCTATAGATAGAGAGATGATGAGTGCTGTCCCCCCATGGCTGACAAAGAGAAGGGGCAATCCTGAAAGAGGTATGACACCGAGCATCGCTCCTATATTTATAAAAGTTTCTAATATGATGAGCACTCCTATTCCTAAGGCCAGCATGCCTCCAAAAGAATCAGGCGAGTGCAGAGCTACTCGGAATATGCTCGAGATGAGCATTGCATAGGTAAGGAGTATAGTTATGCTCCCTACGAAGCCGAACTCCTCCGCAGCGACCGCAAAGATAGAATCGTCTGTAGGTTGAGGAAGATAACCAAATTTTTGGACGCTTTGGCCGAAACCCCTACCCATCAATCCTCCTGAACCGATAGCGATGAGGGACTGATTGATCTGATAGCCATGACCTTGTGCATCCGCTCCAGGGTGGAAAAAGGTATTGATCCTAGCCAGTGCATACGGCCTTGTGATTACGACACCAGCGATCATGATGGCGAGAAGGACGACGGCTATAGAGACTTGCTTCCATGACATCCCGGATATGATGAGCATGACGAGCCCAGTCACGGCTATGATAAAGAAAGTATCGGTATCACGCTGGAACATGAGAAGCACGCCAACTATTCCGGTCACAATAAGATATGGCAAAAGCCCAAACCTAAATCGGTTGATCCTATCTTTGGCAAAATAAATCCACGCGGCGATATATATGATGTAGCCGATCTTGAGCAATTCCGAAGGCTGGAATGTCGTGAAGCCTAGATCGATCCATCGGGTGGCGCCATTCACATTTTTGGCGAGAGCAGGAAAGAATAACAATGCATTGACCGCGAGAGCACCTAGAAAGATGAACATGGCGAGCTTTCTGAGCCGAACATATTTAACTCGTGAAAATGCGATGAATGCCACAATACCTATGCCCAAACTGATTGCTTGCTTCACAGCTACTGATACGAGAGTTGCCTCACCTTTTGCGAGCAGGCCGAGCGATGCAGAAAGGAATATGACAAAACCGATCGCTGTGATGAGAACCACAGAGAAGAGCAAAAAGCGGTCGATGCGCAATCGTGCCGACATTATGGGTCTATTTTAGCATCAGATTGGGTAGGATTGGGCTCCTCTCCACCTGTGGATTGTGATGATTCAGATTGTGCGGATTCAGTCTGGTTAGATTGTTTGAATGACTCTATGTCAGCTCTTACCTTGTCGTATTCTGGAAGGTCCTCGATCTTCGAAAGGCCGAGATGAGCCAAGAGGTCTAGACTCGTCTTGTAAAGAAAGCTCCTAGCGTCTTTGGGATTTTCGACTCTCTCCACAAGTCCCCTGATGAGCAGATTTCTGAGGATGAACTGAGAATTGACGCCTCGGATGTAGTCTATATCTGCTCTCGAGATCGGTCCTTGGTAAAGAATGATAGACAATGTTTCGAGGCCTGCTTTTCCCAAGTCTCGTGTCCTCTCTTCCTTTGCAATCTTTTCGATGAGCTCCCCACATTCCTTTGCTGTTCCGAGCATAACTTCATCGTCTGATCTAACGATCGATATTCCTCGTCCAGCCAGAGAAGTCTCGAGCTCGTTTATGGCAATCTTAGTTGCATCTATGTCTGCTTCGACGAGTTCCGCCAATTTCTTTATGGCTAATGGTTCAGCTTTCCAGAAAAGTAACGCTTCTATTTTTGATTTGAGGTCCATATGATTTGAGTTTGGATTTAGTATTGTGGCACTCCTACGTGCTTGGTCTCCATGTGTATATCAGAAAATGCATTTTCTTGGTTCACTATGAGCACGCCTTCTTTGACGAGCTCGAGCATCGCGAGGAAGCTCACAATAACGCCCACTCTGTCGCCTTTTTGTTCTTTTGTAAATTCCCTGAAGCTCATCCTCAAGTGGCTCGTTATGCGAGTAGTCAGCGTTCCGATCATCTCTTCCAAGCTGATAACCTTCTTTACGATGTGCTTTGGCAAAGTCTCCTTCTTGGGCAGTCTCTTGATGATGTCATCGAGAGTCGCGAGGGCTTTCTCCAGAGTGAACTCAGGATCTGGTGCAAAGACCGGCACAATATTTCTAGTATGTGACTTGGAATATATGACCTGCTCTCCGAACATTTTCGAAATAGCGATGCTCGCCTCCTTGACCCTCTTCAGGATCTTGAGTCGCGTCTCTAGATCATGGATGTCGCCCTGCTCTTCTTCGGTAAGATTCAATGTTGGAAGCAGTGATTTGGATTTTATGAGTAGCAGAGTCGAAGCTATCAAGATGAAATGCGCTGAGTCGCCCATAGGCATCTTTTCGAATTGTTTGATATGAGCGATGAAATCGTCAGTGACTTTGGCCAAAGAAATGTCAGAGATAAAAAGCTTGCGCTTCTCGATGAGGTCGAGGAGTAGCTCGAGTGGTCCTTCGAATGATGGTGTCTTGACCGTAAATTGCATCTTATTGTTAGTTTGAGACTCCTATAGCCATTTTTACTTGTTCGAGCTTTTTGTCAGCTCTAGATCGTGCTATCGCTGCGCCTTTTTCGAGAGCCTTCCAAACAGCCGTTTCATCTTGCGCTATTTCGACCCTCTTTTCTCGCAAAGGCTTGATAAATGAGTCCAAATCCTCGATGAGAGCCTCTTTCAAAGCCTTGTATTTGCCTTTATTTGCCTTGTAGAGGGGTTTTAGGTCGTCTTCTGCTTTGAGTAGGTTGTGAATGGCCAAAACGTTGTTTGGGATGCCACCCTCCTCCGGATTGCTCGAATCAGTTACGATGCTCATGACTGCTTTGGTGATCTCTTCTCTGGTACTGAAAAGCGAGATTGTATTGCCATAGCTTTTGGACATCTTTCGTCCATCAGTCCCCGGAACTGTGGCGACGCTCTCCAAAATGAGAGGCTCTGGAAGCTTGAATGTCTCCTCGAAAATATTGTTGAACTTGAGAGCTATGTCTCTAGCATATTCGATGTGCTGTTTTTGATCTTGTCCGACTGGGACTACGTCTGCATCATAGAGGAGGATATCTGCCGCCATGAGAACTGGATAGTTGAATGTGCCGACACTGATCTCCTTGTCTTTTGCTTCGGCGTCTTTGTAAGCGTGCGCTCTCATGAGATATGGCATCGTCACTATGGTGTCGAAGATCCAAGCAAGCTCGGTGTGTGCAGAAATATCTGATTGCTTGAATAGAGTCGCTCTCTCTGGATCGAGTCCGATAGCCATGTAGTCGATAGCGAGATCGAGCGTGAGACGTCTCATCTCTTCTTTGTTCTGGATCAAGTTGAGCCCATGATAGTCTGCGATGAACAAGAAGCATTCGTGCTCTCCTTTTTGCAAAAGCTCTACGAACTGCTTCATGGCTCCAAAATAATTTCCGATATGAGGCCGGCCTGTAGGCTTCACGCCTGAGAGTAATATTTTCTTCATGTCCTCATGATACCAAATCCGCCGATCAATTTCATGGACATAACTGTTTACAAAATTCAAAAAGTATTGTAGTTTGATACAAGATTTGAAAAGAAATAAATTATGATGTCTGATCTTGAAATATTAAGGCAACTCAACACTGATGAAGTCAAAGCTAGGCGTATCATGCGCTATGGTTGGGCTGTTACCGAACCAGAAGTTACAACGGCATGGAATCATACCCTCGGTTCTCTAGGTGTGACGACACGTGACCATCATAGTCGAATCATTCGACCAGAGATATTCACGAAGCTCATCAACTGCGCTGAGGAGAACTTCACAGTCCCCGACCATATCCCAGAGCTACCTTCATATCTGGACAAGCACGCTCGCGCACGCTGGCGGCTCATATACTTGCATTCGGGCATACCTATTCCCTATATAGCGGAATTTGCTGATTCAAGTATAAAATCAAGGCTTGCTTTCTTGTTAGATGGCGAACCGCTCAGGAATCCACGAGATGTGCTCGACTTCTCGGCCGATGCGCGTCCAAATGACGGTTATGCGCTCATCGATTTCAAGTTGAGGCCCATACCCCTGTCGTACATGGATGGGGAACCTATCAAGAGTGGAAGTGCGATTGGACTGAGAAGATTGGATCTTCCTGATTTCATCCAGGCCTGTTTGTCATATCTTATGGCCAAAGGAATGTTCCCTCTTCCCAAGGGTCCAGTTTACCACTGGGCTTTGAACCACATTTCAGGTATGAATGCATTCGCTCGGATCAAACGAGGATGGCTTGGTGGACCTGACTACATTGAGGTCAAAGTTTACAAAAAGAAAAAGCCTAGGATCAAAAATCGAGGTCTCATCGCCTACGAGATGTGCTCTATGGAAAGATAACCTGAAAAAGGTGATCTGTATCCGTTACAAAAACGTTAAAGCAAACTGCGACCCCTTGGGCCGCAGTTTTTTCTTATATTCCCTCTTGTTTCAATATGTCTATGGCCTTCTTTAATTCTTTGGAAAGCTTCCTAGGCATGGTCACCTTGAGACGAATCAAAAAGTCTCCACGGTTCCCTCTCTGATCTGGAACGCCTTTGCCCTTGAGGCGCAGAATGTCGCCATTGTTAGAGCCTTCAGGAATCTTGAGTACGATGTCTCCATCCAAAGTTTTGAGCATGACTTCGGCTCCAGCTATAGCTTGCGTGAGCTTTATAGGCATCTCTGTCGTGAGATGAGGTCCTTCTTTGGAAATGGATTGGTGAGGCTTTATATGAATCCTTAGATACAAGTCTCCAGGAATACCATGTGGTACCGCTTCACCCATACCTCCAAGTCGAACTATCTCGCCATCCTCTATTCCTGATGGGATTTTGGCAGTTATCTCTTGCTGACGTTCGACCACGCCCTCCCCTCCACAAGTCGAGCATTTTTCTTTTGGAACTTTTCCTCCACCATGGCAAACGTGGCAAGCCCGAGTAGTCGAGAATACTCCGATAAAGGATCGACGAGTCTCGTTTATTTTTCCTTTGCCGTTGCAGGTTTGGCAAGTATCAAATCCCGTGCCGGGTGTTGCTCCTGAGCCACTGCATGTGAGGCAGGCTGAAGTCTTTGTGAGAAGGATATCTTTTTCTACTCCAAAAACCGATTCTTCGAAAGAAATTTTGATGTCCATCGTTATGTCCCTACCTTTTTGCTGGCGAGGGTTGCGCGACCGACCTCCTCCGAAAAAGTCTCCGAATAAGTCTCCTAGGTCGAACTCCACGCCATTCTGACCATTTTGAAAGCCTGAAAAATCAAATCCGCCGAAATCATTTGGGTTGAATCCACCAAAACCCCCTGCCCCTGGACCAGCCGAGCCAAATGTGTCGTACTGTTTGCGCTTCTGATCGTCTGAGAGCACAGAATAGGCTTCGCTAGCCTCTTTGAATTTTTTGGACGATTCGTCATTTCCTGAGTTCTTATCAGGGTGGTGCTGGTGCGCGAGCTTGCGGAAGGCCTTCTTGATGTCCTCCTTGGATGCGCTCTTATCGACTCCTAGTATTTTGTAATAGTCTTTCATGTGTTTACTTTAATGTATTTGGTCTTATCATTATGCCTTGGAGGAGATCGTATGACTCGTGTAATTAACTTTTTGATCAAACTTCAGTCGCTCTATTCCTTGGGCCGACCTGGTTCGCCTGTTGCTCACAAGGAGATTGGGACAAGATTCAGTCTTGAATATTTCGACAGACTCGGTCTGCGGGTCATGTGGATGTCCATTGTCATTTTGTTCATTTGTGAGATGAGCTACATAGCGTACAAGGTTTCTCTAGCCCTTTGGAAGTTTATATTTCATCTCTGACACGGACCCCCGTTCGTTCCCCCGATCGCAAGATGAGGGGAACTACGGAGGTCTTTTTTTACTTCTTCTCTTTGAACTCGGCGTCTTTCACATTGCCGTCTCCTCCTTCTGGACCGTTCGGCCCCTTTCCATCTCCACCAGGATTTCCGCCAGTACCGGACTGACCAGATTGACCCGCTTGAGGTCCGCTCTGCCCTCCTTGATTTTGATTCATGTACTGACCAATCTTTTGGATCTCGGTCGAGAGAGCTTCGGTAGCAGTCTTTATAGCATTCAAGTCAGGCGTGCTCGCATCCTTCGCTGTCTTCAAAGCCGAGACTTTTTCTTCTATACCCTTTTTGATATCTGCAGGAACCTTGTCTCCAGCATCCTTCAAAGCTTTTTCTGAAGTATATATGAGCTGTTCTGCGATATTCTTTGCCTCTACCAAATCTTTTTTTGTCTTGTCTTCTGCTTCATGCTTGGTCGCTTCTTGCTTCATCTTTTCGACTTCATCCTTGGAAAGTCCCGAAGTCGCAGTTATCTTGATCGAGTTGGCCTTGCCTGTTGCTTTGTCTTTGGCTGTTACGCTCAAGATCCCGTTCGCATCGACATCGAATGTGACTTCGATCTGAGGCATTCCCCTTGGAGAAGGAGGAATCCCGTCGAGTATGAATTTTCCAAGAGATTTGTTGTCAGCTGACATGGCCCTTTCGCCTTGTGTGATGTGTATCTCAACCGAGGTTTGATTGTCTGCTGCTGTTGAGAATATCTGAGAGCGCTGGGTAGGCACTGTCGTATTCTTTTCGATGAGCTTTGTAGCAACTCCGCCCATTGTTTCGATTCCAAGAGATAGTGGGATGACGTCCAAGAGGAGGACGTCTTTGACTTCACCGCCCAATATTCCGCCTTGAATGGCGGCGCCCACCGCAACCACCTCGTCGGGATTCACTCCCATATGAGGATCTTTTCCGAAGAACTGTTTGACTGCATTTTGAAGAGCCGGCATTCTGGTCTGTCCGCCGACGAGGACTACTTCATTGATCTCACCCACCTTGAATGGAGAAGCTTCGATCGCACGCTTTGTGATCATCATGGCTCGATCTACGAACTCCTGAGTGAGTTGCTCCAGCTGTGATCGAGTCATAGTCACCATGAGGTGCTTGGGTCCATCTGCTCCTGAAGATATGAACGGGATATTTATCTCCGTCTGGCTGGCTGTTGAAAGCTCGATCTTGGCCTTCTCTGCACCTTCATCCAAGCGTTGCAATGCTAGTGGATCTGACTTAAGATCTATCGCATTCTCTTTCTTGAATGTATCTGCGAGCCAGTTCACGATCTTCGCGTCTATATCGCGACCTCCTAGGTGCGAGTCTCCATCTGTAGATTTTACTTCGATGACGTCGTCTCCTACTTCGAGGATCGAAATATCGAATGTTCCTCCACCGAAGTCGAACACCGCTATCTTCTCGTCTTTCTTTTTGTTAAAGCCGTAGGCGAGAGCGGCTGCTGTTGGCTCGTTTATGATGCGCTTCACATCGAGTCCGGCTATCTGACCTGCATCCTTTGTGGCCTGCCTTTGTGAATCGTTGAAGTAAGCTGGAACTGTGATCACAGCTTCAGTTATCTTCTCGCCAAGTCTTGCTTCGGCGTCATTCTTGAGTTTCTGGATGATCATGGCCGAGACTTCTTCTGAGCGAAGCCACTTGTCTCCCATCTTCACTTCGATGCCTCCGTTCGCGGACTTTCTAGTTTCGAATGGGATGTTTTTGGTATCTTTTTGTACTGCAGGCTCGTCGTAGTTGTGCCCGATGAATCTCTTAATCTGTGAGATCGTATTCTTCGGGTTCGTGACTGCCTGTCTTTTTGCTAGTAGACCCACGAGTCGTTCTCCAGTCTTTGATTGAGCGACGATGGATGGGGTCGTCCTAGCGCCTTCTGCGTTTTCGAGGACTCTCGGACTGCCTGCCTCCATGACGGCTACGGCAGAGAAGGTCGTTCCGAGGTCAATTCCGATGATTTTAGACATTGTTGACAGATTAATCTTTTAATTGTAAGGTTAGTAAAGAAAGGAAAAGGTAACTATGATTGGAACATACTTGGTTTATCTTGCTGGTGACGGAAAAGAAGTTATCGAAGGGGTATTTTCGGCGATGGATAACGTCACAATTCAGCTTACTGAGGCTGATGTAGTCATCGACAATATCACGGCTTCAGCTGTTCAAGAGGTAATCATTCCGCTTACTGCGATCAAGTGCATAATTAGAAAGTAACTATTCATGCACCAAGTCCCCTCCTTCAAGGTCGGGGCTTTTATTTTTGAGAAGGCGCTCGAGTTGGTTGTGTATTTATGAGAAATTCTACTGAAAAATATGGAGACTTTACTGGCGCGTATGTAGAGATGTAAGCAGTGTCGTGTATGACTTCTGGGCATGAAATAGGTAGGCATGGAGTGCTTCCGCAGGCAACATCACCTTCTAGTCTGAGACTGTTCGCCAATGGCTCTACCGAGATGAGCCTTCCCTTCACTGAACCGGCGACTACTGCAACCAAAAAGGTCAATTTGAACTGCCTTCCGTTCTGATCCGTGAAGATTTGGGAGACTATTTGGGAATTGTTTCGGGCTACAGTTAACATATATTCAATACCGGTATTTTAGCAAAAATGGTGCGATTTTCAAGGTTTTGAAATAAATCCTTAATACTGCATAATTGGGAAAGAAAGTTTTCCACCAAAGAAAGGAACTAGATGAAATACCTGATCATTCCGACGCTCTTTTGTTTGATTCTCCCCTTAATTGCATCAAGGAGATCAAAATCGAAAAACACGTCTTCAAGTGGCGGCAATTTGAATACATCGGCCGTCGCCAGAAGCTCGATTCGAACTTCATCTGTCGTAAAGGGTTGGGGTTCGATTAGAAGATAAGTAGAAGAATTCATAAACCGGAAGTGCTGCTTCTGGTTTTTTTAATTCGATTTGAATTCTCCCACAACAACCTTGGGCACCTTCACAATCTTTCCATTCAGAGAATATCCCTTTTGGGCGATAGAAATAATAGTATGGTCTTTATCTTGCTCCAAAACTGATTCATAAGAAACCGCTTCGTGTTTTGCGTAGTCGAACTTCTCACCGATCTTTGGAATGAGCTCGGCAAAGCCATTGTCCGTTAAAGCTTTTTTTAATTGAGAGTAAATGTATTCAACGCCTGTTCGCCAATTCTTGTCAGCCTTCTCCCAAGCCTCCTTGTTGCTCATGGCAAGGTCGAAGCTCTCGAGAGTTGGAAGAAGGTCTTCTATCAAGCGCTCGTTCGCGAACTTTATAAATTCTTTGCGGTCTTCTTCTTCCCTCTTGCGCGCATTGATCATATCAGCCTTGGCGCGCTGCCAGCCGGTGAGGTATTCGCTCTTCTCTGCTTCAGCCTTTTTGAGCTTCTCTCGAAGCTTCTTTATCGCCTCTAGAGCATTCTCCTCTGCGACGACAGAATCGTCCAAGTCAGCTGACATTTCTCTCGGTGCGGAGTCTTCTTTGATGATCTCCTCTTCATCTTTGTGGTCGTCTTTTTTCATATTCGAATGATAGCGAAAATGAGGCTCGAAATCAATTTTTACGCTTGCGAGATAAAAATAGCCACAAATGTAGATCTGTGGCTTTGAAGCTCGATTACTTATTACTTTGTGGTGGCAAGTGTTTCCGCGCCCTTCACAGCCGAACATAACATGGTAAAAGCGTGGAGAATATCTCGCTTTGAATAAGTCGCTACCAACTTCTGATAGAACTTGGCTATCGTGGCCTCGTCGATTGTCGGTGCGGGCTCGGCAAGCTCACCTTCGATCAAGAGACCTTGATCACAACCAAAGTTACGAACCTCATAGAACATTGCTGGACTTTTTGTATGTGCGTCGCGTTCGATCCAGCACATCGTTTCTAAACACTGAAGTGACATCTCCCGATTTTTGATCATTTCATCGATATTGCGAATGAACTGCTGGAAAGCTGGTACAAACTGATTATGACTACCAATCGGTCGGAGGACAAATACCTCGTACATTTTTGTTCCCTTTCATTGTGTTTTTAATGCTGTTCTGATATAAACATTATTATGTATAGCCCAAGTTGTCAAGTTTGGAATTGAGGGTAATATATACCAGTTGTCCCACAAATATTACAATGGACAACATGTACACAC
>CAZJQW010000014.1:5139-12116 GCA_964548575.1 uncultured Candidatus Saccharibacteria bacterium | reverse complement strand
ACCAAACAAGAACTCAAAGAATTAAGAAGTGTCACCAACGCTTGCTAAATGTACAGTGATTGTGGTGACTCATGTCGGTGACGACTGCGACCTTCCGTATGCCAGCTGCAATTGCAAGAAGGGCAATCATGGTGCCAAGTGGCATTTCCTGTCCAACGAATTTGCGGCCTTGGTCTCCTTGTGCCTGCTTTGAAGCAGGAACCATAAGATCCGTAAGGACGGCGTCGAAGTCAGGGTAAGTCGTACTCAATTCGTACGCTTTTTCGGACAGTTCCTTCTCTTTGGCGACATGCTTCGGGTCCGCGCCTTTTTCCCACGACTTGAAACCTTCAGGAATGCCAGCTTCTTTGCACATCTCCTGAGTTAGTCTCCTTGCCTTGTCGTAGTCTAACTTCGGCTTCAGAGCCTCTTGGGCCTCGTCGTAAGTTCCGACTATGGTCACATTGTGGTCATTTCCAAGTGTGAGTCTGGCAGACTCGCGGTGGATTTCGCTGTCATCGAACACTAATACTTTCATTCTTTTCATTTTCTACCTTTCAGTTTATTGTTTTGAGTTTTGAAAGTTACTTCGACTCCCGATCTCAATTCTGCAGCTATGTGTAAAAGGACGCCTTTTGTTACTAAGGTGTATTATACCATATCTACTAGATTAGTCAACTCTTGTTGCGGGGACCGGAATCGAACCGGCAATTTTCAGGTTATGAGCCTGACGGGTTACCGTTACCCTACCCCGCGAAGTTCTTTTGATTCTGCCATACGTGACGTGCAATTGCAATAGACGTTTGCGTAAGCGCGAGTTTTCGTTTATTGTATTCACATTGTCGGCGTAGCTCAGTCGGTTAGAGCGTGGGACTCATAAGCCCAAGGTCGGAGGTTCGATTCCTCCCGCCGACACACGAGAGGGCAGGGGATTCTTGCCTTTTCAATTGTTCCTGTTAAAATTGTTCCTGTCTGCGGCCATAGCTCAATTGGTTAGAGCACTCGCCTGTCACGCGAGAGGTTGGCGGTTCGAGCCCGCTTGGCCGCGCATCGATATTGATGTTCCTTAATAAAAACTTATTACTAATAATAAATTATTTATGCAGATAGCACCTGTTCCAGGGAATGCGTCAGAGAGTTTGGATGCTGTTCATCGGCTTGGAATTTTGGATACTGAGCCAGAGGCTAGGTTCGATGATTTGACGAAGCAAGCAGTAGATCAGTTCCACGTCCAGATGTGCATCATATCTATTATCGATAAGGATCGTGAGTGGTACAAGTCATGTCAGGGTGTAAGCAAGAGACAACAGGGTAGGGACATTTCTTTCTGTGGACATGCTCTGCTCGCGGAGAACATTTTCATCGTAGAAGATACGTTGAACGATCCGAGGTTTGCGGATAATCCCTCAGTAGTCGGTGCTCCATTTATTCGTTTCTATGCCGGTATCGCTCTATATGACCAGAAGACAAAACTTCCGATAGGTGTGTTTTGTATCAAAGATATCAGACCACGCAAAATGAGCATTGATGATGTTGCGTTGCTCATGGACTATGCATCAAAGGCGGAGAATGAGTTGAATAGGGAGTGATTTCGTAAGTACGTTTCGCTGGACAAATTTGGTACTAGTATATTTTATACTGCTGCCATTTTATCGGTCAAATCAGCTGTAATGCATTGTTCGGCTGAAGTGGGTTTTTGTCCTGGGCACTCGCGAGATATTGTGTGGTTCATTGTGGTTTTCAAAGTCTTTTCAGGTTTTAAGAATTTCATTATTTGATTAGCACAATTATCGGGACTTACTTTTTCATTACACATAAATACTTCTAATACAGCATATTCAATCTCAGGATATGTGCTCACTAAAATATGCGATTCGGCGAGAAATACTACAGCAGTAATTCCGTGAATAGGATAACTTATGGCACTTTTTCCTATGACCTTGGCGCTGGTGTCAATTGTGGCAGTTTGCATGACATCTATAAGGCCATCCTTGTCATTGAGATTTCCTTTGCATCCCTTTGAGGGAGTGGACGGTATGAAAGAGATTCACATGGATACACTCCGATACCCAGGAAATCCTATCCAGGCGTGGATAACAGATGAAATCTATAGTGTGCTTGATGACGATTTTATAGATTATTATTTAGCCAGGCTCCTAAAAGAAAAAATAGCTATTTATGCAATCGCTCCAAATACCATTTCAATGAGGGAATACCAGAGTATGGATAGGAAATCACTGAGGGAAACAAGGATAGATAAAGACGTCGATTTTCATTCCACAGTTGAAATAGATCTATATGGAAAACATAAGGTCGGCATTATGGCATTCAAGGAAAAAATCGGATTAATAATTGAGAGCGAGACTATATTTGATACAATTAAAGGTATATTTGAGTCACAATGGAATAAACTGTCTTAGAAATAAAATCTTTAGATTTACAATTGAAAAGTTGTCAACTATGTAATATGATACGACAGTTCTTTAATAATAAGCCAAGATAGCTCAGTTGGTAGAGCACGCCCATGGTAAGGGCGAGGTCCCGAGTTCGATCCTCGGTCTTGGCTCCCAATAAAATTTATTGAAAAGCCAAAGTAGCTCAGTTGGTAGAGCACTGCTTTCGTAAAGCAGGGGTCCCCGGTTCAAGCCCGGGCTTTGGCTCCAAGTTATTCACACTATCCTACCTTTGCCACATTTTTACGAATTTTTTGAAAGATTTTAAAATTCTAGATTCATCTTGGGGTTCGATTGGTTGATTGTTTGATTCTATTTGCGTCCACTGACTTTGATCAGTATAGGGGGATACACTATCGTTGTGTATTATGTCATCGCGACGATTGTTTTGATCATAATTATTTTGATTTTCATAGCTTATCGTTTGGGATCTCGCAACAAGAGACCAAGAAGCACGATGAAGATCCGTACGGTTATAAGTAAAGGAGATACACTCAAAGTATTAGCAATGTTCAGGAAACGCCTCGAAAAATACTTGGAAATACTTCAACATACTAGGCATTTCCGAATCCTCTCTTCAGAAGAAAGAAATATAAAGGATGCTATCGAAGTCGATCTTGATGAAATCGACAAGGCTTTACAAGAGAGCGGCCAAAGACAAGACTAGAAACATTTGTTAGAGTAGTCTGATGGATAACAAAGAAAAAGTAGAACAACAAATAAGAGAACTAGAGGAGGCAATGGTGGCGCCGGATTTTTGGTCCAACAAAGAACGCGCACAAGCCACAGTGAAGGAACTGCAAGCTCTCAAAGACAAGCTCGAAGGTATCGGTCAATTCGACAAGGGTGATGCGATCATGAGCATACTATCTGGTGCTGGTGGTGATGATGCCGAAGACTTCTCGGGCATACTGGCGCGTATGTACAGGAAATACGCGGACGGCAGAGGATGGGGGTGGAGCGTCATTCATGCCAATGAGAATGACCACAATGGCTATCGCAATCTAACAGTGGAGATATCTGGAAAAGGCGCTTATGGAACTCTCAAAAATGAATCTGGTGTACACAGGTTGGTGCGTATCTCTCCATTCAATGCCAACCAAAAAAGACATACTTCTTTTTCTATGGTCGAAGTTGTACCAAAAGTCGAGAAGGCTCTCGTTAGCGATCTAGTCATACCAGAGAGCGATCTGGTAATAAGTATCGCCAAGTCTGGTGGACCAGGAGGGCAGAACGTCAACAAAAGAGAGACGGCGGTAAGATTGGTTCACAAACCAACCGGCATTTCAATTCATGTAACCTCCGAAAGATCGCAAGCTCAAAATCGAGAAAAAGCCATAGAGATACTCCGAGGCAAGCTTTGGAAAAAACAGGAGGAGGATAGAAAAGCGGCTGAAAGGGGGATGCAAGTCTCGTCGACGATTTCTATCGAGTGGGGGAACCAAATAAGATCATATGTGCTCCATCCCTATAAGATGGTCAAAGACCATCGAACAGATTTTGAGACTAGTGATGTTGAGGGTGTTTTGGAAGGTGGCATCGAAGCCTTTTTGGAAGCAGAGAAGGAACTATAAAAGCACCGGAGTGCCATATGTGGTGGACGAATACAGCTTTTTGACGAAGGGTGTTTGGATGATATAATCTACGCAATGATCTATTACGACAAAGTTTCGAAGGTTTACTCAGACAGATCCATAGGTCTGGAAAATATTAGCTTCGGAGTCGAGCCCAAAGAATTTGTGACTATAGTGGGCCATTCTGGAGCGGGCAAGACTACCTTGATGAAGCTCCTTATTGCCGAGGAAAGACCGACTCAAGGTGCGGTGTACCTCGAATCCATCAACATACACAAGCTCAACAAAAAAGAAGTAGGCAAGCTGAGGCGCAGGATAGGAACAGTATTCCAAGATTATAGGCTTATTCCCAACAAGACGGTTTATGAGAATATAGCTTTTGCTATGGAAGCCGCTGGAAGGTCGGATTCGGAGGTCACTTCCGACGTTCCTCATGTTTTGGAGCTAGTCAATATCGGCCACAAAATCTGGAATTTTCCCAAAGAGCTCTCTGGCGGAGAAAGACAGAGGCTTGCGATAGCGAGAGCTATAGTCACTCAACCAGATATCATCATTGCAGATGAGCCTACAGGCAATCTGGACCCAGCCAATACATACGAAATCATACGTATTTTAAAAAAGATCAACGAGCTTGGTACTACAGTGCTCATGACCACGCACAACAAAGGGGTGGTAGATTCGGTGGGAGGCAGGGTCATAACTATGGAAAATGGAAAAGTAGTTCGAGATGATGTCGACGGTAAATACGTTCTTTAATCTACATGATAATCACAACATTCAAAAGGATAGTCAGGTCAGGATTCGTGAATTTTTGGAGGAATGGATTTCTTTCTTTTGCGGCAATAGTCGTCATTACATTGTCGCTCACTGCCTTTGGCATGATCATTTTCTCAGGAGCATTTGGACGAGCGCTTTTGGCCGATGTAAAAGAAAAAGTGGATATAAATGTATATTTTGTGACCACTGCAGAGGAATCTGAGATCTTGGCGGTGCAAAAGGATGTAGATTCTTTGGCGGAAGTTGCGAGCACGAATTACATTTCGCGCGAAAAAGCCCTAGAGACATTCAAAGCAAAATGGAAGGATAACGCACTCATAATGCAGGGACTCAACGAGATTGGCGACAATCCATTCCCAGCTTCTCTCAATATCAAAGCTAAAGATCCAGCGCAGTATGGAAGCATCGCAAAATATTTGAGCAACAAAGCTCCAGCGGATGCCAGTGGCGATCCACTCATAGAAAAAGTCAATTATCAGGAAAACAAGATCATCATCGACAGGCTAGGGAGGATAATACCTGCCGTCGAGAAGACCGGATCGATCATATCACTCATCCTCATCTTCGTTGCTGTGATCGTCGTCTTCAATACGATGAGGCTCATCATATTCACAGCTCGCGATGAGATTTCTGTCATGAAGCTCGTCGGAGCGAGCAATGCCTACGTGCGGGGGCCTCTCGTGGTCTCAGGCATCATGTATGGCATCATGTCTGCTGTCATCACTCTCATCATCATGGCTGCATTCGCATTTTGGAGCGACGCCGCTTTGCTCAAGCTGGCTGGCGTAGGGATCGCTTCCGAATTTGAGGTGATGGTCAATGTCATGTCTTCATACTTTGTCGCTCATTTCCCGGAAATTTTTGTGATCATCATGGGTGCCGGGGTGATTCTCGGAGGATTGTCTAGCTACATCGCCGCTAGGCGATATTTGAGAGTCTAAATTTGGACACGAGTACGGTCCAATTGGAAGTAAAAAAATTTTGACAAAATAGGCCCGCATGTCTACAATGCAGGCTATGAAGAAAGCTGCCAAGCTCAAGAAGAATAAAAGGGCGGCGAAGTCTCTGCGAATCAGAAAAAGGAGGTCTCACAAATATATTTTCGTCATCGGAGGGGTGATGTCGGGCGTTGGCAAGGGAGTCGCCTCATCATCTATTGGAACCCTCCTGTCCTCAAAGGGCTTTCGAGTGAGTCTATCAAAAGTCGATCCATATCTAAATGTTGACGCTGGAACCATGAATCCTACAGAGCATGGAGAGGTCTTCGTGCTTGATTCTGGGCTTGAGACAGATCAGGACATGGGGAATTATGAAAGATTTTTGGGAAGGGATGTTACAGAGCACGATTATCTCACAAGCGGAATGGTTTACAAGCACGTTATCGAAAAAGAGCGCTCGTTGGGATATGGTGGCAAGTGCGTCGAGGCCGTTCCTCACATAAGAGATGAGATCGTGCGCAGGTTCGAGCATTCTGCGGCTTTGAACAAGTCCGACATCTCTATCATAGAGATCGGTGGCACTGTTGGAGACTATCAGAACACTATGTTCATCGAAGCTGCTCGTGTTCTCAAGATCAGGCACCCGAATGATGTCATATTCATCATGGTGTCGTATCTGCCGATCCCTGGCGCTTTGGGAGAGATGAAGACTCGTCCGACTCAGCATGCTGTCTATCATCTAGCGTCATATGGAGTGACTACGGATATCATCATCGCTCGAGCATCGAGGCCGCTCGATCAAAGGCGAAAAGAAAAAATAGCGACTGCTTGCAATATTGAAGCTGAGAGAGTCATATCTGCTCCAGACATAAAGAGCATATACGATCTGCCCATAAATTTTAAGCATGACAGATTGGGTGAGATCATCCTCGAAGCTTTGCATCTGCCTCCGATGCCGACGGGAGAACAATTCAAAGAATGGATGAAGATGGCTAGAGGCATCAAGAATCACGTGAGGAATACTTTGAATATCGCTATCGTAGGCAAATATTTCAATACTGGAGATTTTATCTTGTCGGATTCCTACATCTCCGTTCTTGAAGCTATCAAGTTCTCTGCAAATGCAGTCGGAGTCAAAGCCGTCATACATACCATCAATTCTAGAGACTACGAAAATGAAAGCAAGGCAAAGAAGTTGGGTGGCAAGTTCGATTTTGGCAAGCTTGAGGCCATGGATGGCATCATTGTTCCGGGCG
>CAZJQW010000014.1:0-5039 GCA_964548575.1 uncultured Candidatus Saccharibacteria bacterium | reverse complement strand
GGCAAGTTCGATTTTGGCAAGCTTGAGGCCATGGATGGCATCATTGTTCCGGGCGGTTTTGGTGAGAGCGGAATAGAGGGCAAGCTCAACGTGATCAGATATGCCAGAGAAAACAGGATCCCTTATTTTGGGCTTTGCTATGGGATGCAGCTCCTCACGATCGAATACGCTAGGAATATTGTCGGACTCAAAGGCGCTTCTAGCGCTGAGATAGATCCAAAATCTCCCCATCGCATCATCGATGTCATGGTCGATCAAAAGAAAAAGATAGAAGAGGGCAGATTTGGAGGCACTATGAGACTGGGAAGCTATCCCGCCAAGCTTAAAAAGGGGACTGTAGCTTTTCTAGCATATGAGTATGCACAGAGAGAGATCGAATCAAAGAACAAGAGATCGAAAGGCAAGAAACTGTCAACCTCGGGCAAGGTCATGACTGCTTCCGGCATCATATACGAGAGACATCGCCATAGATACGAAGTCAATCCGAAATACATAGATCGCTTGGAGAGATCGGGGCTTGTTTTTTCGGGAACTTCGCCTGATGGCACGCTCATGGAGATTGCTGAGCTCACAAAGGAGGCCCATCCATTTTTCCTAGGAACGCAGTTCCACCCAGAATTTTTGGCTAGGCCTCTTTCGCCACATCCTCTTTTCACTGAATTTATGCGAGCGGCCAAGGAGAGACAAAAAAATAAACCAAAGGAAGCCGTCATCGAGAACGCCTCCAATCTTGTCGAAACGCTAAAATAGATGTATCATCCCTGAGGCTAAATTTTTGAACCTTTAAACAACAAAAACTTAAAAAAGGAGGATTTATCGATATTATCTATTTTTGGACTAAACGGGGAGCTCCGTGGGTGATCGAAAAAGTTACAGGTTTTCTCTTCTATACGGTCACATTTCCAATAGTCATAGCTAGCGAAGGGTTTGAAAGGGCTTTCGGGCTTTTATTGGGATATCAAGTGTTCGCTTACCCAATCATCCTGATCATCCATGATTGGAGTGGAGAAGATTGGTTCACGATCAGAAAGCTAAGGAAGTTTTTGCTCGTGAACAGGATAAGTATCACTGGCTATGCCATACTCGTAGTACTGTATCTTTTGCATTTCATAAGCATCACAAATGCACATAGGACGATAATATTCGCTCCAGTGTTCGGAGCATTGGGCCGAAGCTGGATTCGTTACAAGATTTTTCGCAATCAAAGGCATATTCTTAGGATGGCTCAAAGATTGTTGGTCCTAATCTTTTCTATCTGGCAACTTGCTCCATTTCTTGTTGCGCTCATGCTTCGCTTTCAAAAGGAGCGAAATATAGAAAAGGATTTAGTGATTATGTCTCTAGCAAGTGTAGCGCAGACAGTATATTGGTCGGCAATCGGTTCTGGTATCTTGGCTCTGCCAAAGCTTTGGCAATAATCACAGCTGCGCATACTGCGTGGCTTTTTTATTCTGTAGAAGGCATTGAGAAAGTACAAAAAACCGCGTCTTTGTAAAAACACGGTTCGAATCGTAAACTATTATGTCACAGGATGCCATCTGAAATGCAATAGCTTGTCGTCATCCGGCGCCCTGTATTCATTATGAAAGAGCTCGGGAGGAATATAGCAGACGAAGATGTGCCTGTGAAAAAGAGCTTGAATGCCAGGCCAGTACTCGGATCCTTGTGGTCCCTGGAGCACCATATCTAACCTGCGGGTCAGAATATAGTTCCTCGGATTCATAAACCTTGGCTCTGTATACCCCAACTCTTCAGCGATGCCTCTTTGCGCAGCGATCCTGCTATTTTCGTAGGATCGGATTTTCTCGCCAAGGCTACCAGTGAAGTCGCGAGTCATCACTGTTCCATCGCGACATTCAACTGCTATTTCTTTGAGTTCAAACCAACGGTCTTGTTTCTCATCAAAATATAGGACGTGGACTACTGACACATAGGTGTGAGCGACGATCTCTGTGCCCCTAGGCTCGAGCCAAATCTCCCCGCGGAGTACGGAATCCCAGAGGTGGTCAACTGTCTTCGTTCTCGGGTTGTTTGACCATTCCGAGAAGGGAACGCAACTGTCCTCTAGAGCATCTAGTAGATGTGCCCGGTCGATGCAATCAATTTTTCTCATAAAAATACTTTCTCAAGTCTGGTTGTTTTATAGCGTGTTTTGATGTATCCTGCAACATGTTGATAGCTTTTGAACGGTAGATTTTGTCAGATTTTGGGTAGATTTCGAGAAAATTTATATTTATTGCGGGATCGTCTAATGGTCTGCCTTTGCTTCTTCGGAGCTACGGCAAGACTATGGAATGTTCAATTACATTGCGGGATCGTCTAATGGTAGGACACAGCTCTCTGAAAGCTGGTATCTTGGTTCGAGTCCAAGTCCCGCAGCATTTGAGAAATAGTAGCGTTTTTAGGTATGTTTGCGACAAGATGATATGGACTTTTGAAGCTGTACTTAGCCACAGTTTTGTTTGCGATGATCGCGTTCGAAAGTAATTTTTCCAACATTCTCCGTTTAGCTTCGTCTGAAACAGTCATGTAAGAATCCGCGGCTTTGTTTCCGTCCAGAAATACATTCTTGATCTGTTCGATAGTAACTGTCGGCACGTTTCCGTTTTCGATTTCCTTGATCTGTTTTTCGAGCTCTACACGACGATTAGCTAACTCTCGCATTTTCTCCTCATATAAATCTTTACGAAGCACCTGTGAAGTGTAGCTGTCTGTAAGCAGAGATTCTTTCATTGGAAGGCCGGCAAGCTCATTCTTCAGATTGGCAGTTAAATTGGTCGTATACGTCAGTTTCTCCTGATTGCGGGCTTTGTATGCCTCGAATGACATCTCAATCAGTTCCGAATCAAATTTCAATTCCTGGAAGATATTGGAGAGCATAGTATCAATGTCTTCGGAGCGCATAAAGTTTTTCTTTTGATCGCAAATACCTTTACCATTCGTGCAGTGATAGTAAGCGAAGCCTTTGTGGGTTTCGGCGGTGATGATACAGCCACAGACTCCGCACATTAAGAATCCACGAGCTGAATAGAAATGGGTTCTTGTCCTTGAATGTAATCGGCCATGCAAAATATCTTGAGCTTTGTCATAAGTGTCACGAGTGATTAAAGCCGGATGCTTGCCCTCGTAGACTTTGCCGTCACGCTCCATAAGGCCAAGATAGAATTTGCTGTTGAGGATACGGTGAATCTGATTCTGAAATACTTTGTAGCCGGAAGCTGTTCGCAGGCCTTCTTTGTAGAGAATTTCGCCAATGTTTTTCAAGCTATGTGAGCCGGTATTGTAGAGCTCATAAATGCGCTTAACGTATGGTCCACGCTTGGGATCAATGACTACTTTCTTTGTGGCCTTGTCATTCAAATAGCCGAAAGGAGCATGATTAGGCCATTCTCCCCGTTCAAGCTTTGCCCGGTTGCCTCGCTTCACATTGACGCTCAAGTCGCGAATGTACTGGCTGGCCATAGCCTGCTCAATACTCATGAGGAGGACATTGTCGGATGGTAGGAAATTTTTCTCAAAAGTCCTGATACACTGGATTTTGCCGTTTTGCAGGAGCCATTGAATCTGACCACCATCGACAGGGTTGCGAGTAAGGCGATCTATCTTCCAACAAAGAATTGCGTCAGCTTTGCCGGCGGTGATTGAGGCGATCATTTGATTGAAAATTGGTCTCCCAGGCTCCTTTGCTGATCGACTTTCTTTCAATATTTCAATCACGTTCAAATTTAAGGCGTCAGCCAATCTTTTCAATTCGCTTTCTTGCGATTCCAGAGACAAAACCTGCTTGTCCTCTGTGTCAGTGGATTTTCGGCAGTAGATAATATACTTCATGGCACAATTTTACTCTCAATATTTTCTTCCGACAATTTTTGCAATGGTGGATTTTCTGTGGAGAGTTTGTAGACGCGGTGTCGTGCCTTGCCGAGCCAATGCGTATCATACATTTTGTCGATCTCCGGAGTAGTCACACCGAACTCTTCAAGGAGCGAATCAATGCCGAAAGACGATATGCCGCCATGGATAACTGGCCGCAGGAGATTTCTGGAGCAGACATATGCTTTCTGATTCTTCAATCTGTAGTCTACGAATGATTTGGCCATATATTTGGTGAGATATGATGACAGCTTCTCATTGCCATCGGTCATCTTGAGGTAGATGAATCCGTGTCCCCACATCCCCGCAACCAGCCTGGTATGTCTCTCTGTTTCAATGACGCTTTCGGGTAGCCCCCAGACGAGAGCGTGGAAATGAACGGCTCCACGCTTTTGAAATTCTGGGACTGCGATATACCGAAATCGTATTCCGAATTTATAGCGGAGAGCCTGGATAAAAGAAGTGAAATCTTTGTATCCTTGCTTGAGGTCAGTTTGGTTCTCTTTGTATGTGCAAGTAAGGAGTACAGGAACATCAACTCCTCGAAGGTTAGATAGTATAAGCCGTCTAAAAGCCATTGAAGCGCGGGTAGCGTTGTCTTTGCGCTTTCCCTCGAATTCCTGGGGTGATAGTGGATCGACTCCACCATGAGCCACACCCGACAGACGAGCTCGACCCTTATGGCCTCTTTTTTCTCCTCCAAAAACTTGGATATTTCGATCATATGAATATATTTCTAGTGTGTTACCTGATTTGATAAATTTGTTGTATCCCATGAATCTGATTACGTTAGTTATCTAGCAAGTGCATTCTCAAAAAACTGTCGCGTTATGATTACCTCCGATCATCAGTTAATAACCGAGGGTCAAAAAATACTCGATAACTACAAGCTGAATTCAAAGTTAAAAATAATGAAAATTAGTGACGTCGATAGTAAGTTCTTTGTGAGGAAAACAAGAAAATCCGGGTCAAATCTAAAGGATGAGACAAGGGTTCTATTAAAGCAGAGCTAAAATTTATGAAAATCGAATCCCAACAACAAATTCTTACCCGTCGAAGAGAGATTGAGCAGGAGCTTATAGACATGCTCAGGGAAACAAAAAGTGATTTTTCACTACAACATGTCAAAAATGCTATTTTTCACGAAGAAGATAATGACGATATGA
>CAZJQW010000013.1:0-12244 GCA_964548575.1 uncultured Candidatus Saccharibacteria bacterium | reverse complement strand
TCATTATTAAAGGTAAAGGCTCAGGAGGTTCAAGTGCTTATCATCCTCTTAAAATTCAAAACTCAACAGGACAAAGTAACTTCTATTTAGGTAACTCAGAATATAATGGATATGGAGACTACGCAGTCGCTGGCTTCGTAGGTAGGAGTGCCGAAAGTCCATACATGGGAGATTTCGTATGGACAGACGAAAGCAACGCACTAAATAATGGCGATGCTAGGGTTTCATTTATGAGTGTGCAAGGCTCAGGGTCAGGCTCAACTGCAAATTATAGAACGATATTTGGCATTAGGAACACCGCAAATAAAACTAGTATTGAGCCTCTAACTTTTAACAGCGCTGGAAATGTCGGCATAGGTACGTCTACTCCTGCGGCACGATTCGCTGTTAATGGTAATGCTTATCTCGGCAAATTGATCGCAACAAGCACCATTAATGCAGGAGGAGATGTATGCAATGGAACCGGTCAATGTCTTTCAACTGCTTCTGATATCAGGCTCAAGGAAAATGTTAGTTCAGTAACATCTGCTTTGGATGGTGTCTTGAAGCTGAGTCCTGTCACATACAATTGGAAAGATGAATATCTCAAATACAATGTGACCGCGAGCACGACAAAGAGAGAATTTGGATTTATCGCTCAAGATGTAGAGCTTATCTTCCCAGAGCTAGTTACAGAAACTCCTGACGGTTTTGCAGGATTGGACTACGACAAATTCTCCGTTGTTCTTGCGCAGGCTATAAAAGAAGTAAATGCGAAAGTGGATAAGCTAGTAGACATCCATGGCAACGAAGTTGATCTTACAGAACCAACAAGTACCTCAACGAGCTTGGTAGATGAGACAGCTACTCTGCTGGCTTCATCAACTCCATTTATCAATTCTGTCGCTTCAGCTGTAAAAGATCTGATAACAAAATCTACTGATTGGGTATTCGATAAATTATCAGCAAAGATAGTATACGTAGACAGACTCGAAGCCAATGTCGCATCGGTGAAGCAAGGTCTCGAGATGACAGATCAATCAACAGGAGAGGTCTTCTGCGTAGTCATCAAGAACGGTGAGTGGGACAAACAGAAGGGAGCTTGCGGAACCGTAGCTGTATCGAATCAAGCATCTACATCGACTGATTCCAATTCGAATGATGGCGACAATGTGATAGTTACAATACCTATCATAGAGCCAGTAACCAGTCCAGTAGTGAGTGATACAAATGCAAGCTCGACAGATCCTGTAGCAACAACCACGGTTCAAGTGGCCGATACGACAAATCCTGAGTCGACCGATTCAACCGCTACTACAACAGCTTCAACTGGATCTAGCGAAGGAAACACCGAACAAGGAACAGCAAATGAAACTGATACAGAAGTTGTGGTCGAAGATCCCCCGGTAATTGAAACAAATAACCCAGAGTCAGCCTCGAACGAGGGGACAGGGGTCACTGGATCAAATCAGCAGGAAACAGAAAGTGGCAGTAGCTCCGAGGCCGCTCTAAATGAGACGGTCACTCCTTCCGAACCAGAGGCTTCAAATACAACAGTAAGCGATGGGGATACGGGAGCAGGTTCTTCTTAAAAGGTTAAAAAAACCTTGTTATTCACAGCTTTTCTTAAAAAACGACATGGTACAATTATAAATAATAACCCATTAATATATGTACAAAAACAAAACATTCGTGCTCGTAACTTTGATCCTCGCAGCCTTTTCTCTCGTGTATGCGGTTGCGCTCACTTCAAAGCAGTCCAGCTTGGGAACTTCAGTCTCGAACAAGTCGCAAACGGCAGCTTTGACTTGCACAGGATGTTATTTTGTCTCCTCTACAGGAAATGACACAGGTGCTGGAACAGAGACGAGTCCCTTCAGAACTATCGCTAGAGGCGTGAGCGCTCTCGGTGCTGGAGGCACTCTATATATACGTGGGGGAACGTACCATGAACAGGTCTATGTCTCAAAGTCCGGAACGGCTTCTGGCCCAATCACCATAGAGAGCTATCCAGGGGAAGAGGCGGTCATAGACGGACAGTTCACTTTGCCTTCAGGTGGAACATATCGAAATTATGGGAATCTATTCCGTATAGAGGGCAGTTATATAGTCCTCAAGAATGTGAAGATCACACAGAGCGCAGGGATGGGTCTCGTCATTACGGGCAGTTACAATGTGATAGAGGGAGTAAAAGCTCACAAGAACAATGAGAATGGAATCTTGGTGACAGGCAGTGGTACACGAAATACAGTTCAGAATAGCGAAGTCTGGTACAACGCCATGTCGAACGAGAACTACAAGTGTACAACAGCAACATGTTTCAATTGGCCTTCGGGACTTTCGGCGGCTCGAGCTCCTTCATATACAACATTCAGGAATAACAAAGTTTGGGAGAACTGGGGAGAGGGAATGTCTTCTTATGAATCAGATTATACAGTCATGGAAGGAAACCAAGTCTTCAACAACAAAGACAATGTGTATCTTTCTGATACGAGATATTCGGTCTTGAACGGAAACTTGATCTATTCTACCGTTAGGAATCCGTTGTCTCCAGAATTGTTCCCAGAATCTATTCAAGACAAGACTGCTCAGAATGGAATAATGATGGGAGATGAAACTTCGAACAATCCTTCTACAGACAACATAGTCACAAACAACTTGGTCTATGGAAATTACAAGAACTTCAACTATTGGGGCTCGCTCACTTCGAGGGGGCTTGTGAATGCGACCATAGCTTACAATACATTCATCGACTCAGGCATAAACGGCGAGTCATCTGGATCCAATATAGCCATGAACCCCGGTGCTGGAGTGACGAGCTCAAATTCAAGATTCGAGAACAATGTCATCTTGCAACAACATAATACGAGAATATCCGGATTTACAAACTTAGCTGGTATAACATTGGCGAACAATGTATGGAACATCGCACCAATATCAGGAATGTTGGGAACAGGCGATAAGGTCGGAGACCCACTCATCACTCGAACGGGGTCTGTGATCGCCGGCCAGCTTTCAGGTGAATATTTCAAGATCTCATCCAATTCACCAGCGAGGAATATGGGCACAGCGGTGCGAGTCAGTGTGTCAAAGGACTATTTTGGAACTTCTAGGCCTCAGGGCATAGCGATGGATAGAGGAGGCCACGAATATGTAGAAACGACACAACCTCCACAACCCGTGGACAATATTGCCCCTTTAATCTCCATGACTGATCCTTCTGCGGGCGTCTCGCTACAAGGCACCGTGTCTATAAGCACGAATGCTTCAGATAATGTGGCAATAGCGGGAGTCAAATTCTTTGTGAATGACCTTGCCATAGGAGAAGATACGACTGCTCCGTATTCGCTACTTTGGAATACGTTGAGCTATGTGGATGGACCATATACTATAAAAGCAGTTGCCCGAGACACAAGTCAAAACACGGCCGAAATCACAAGAAACGTGATTGTTGGAAATTCGGTTGTTCCTCCTATTACAATTGGTCCAGATGTAACTCCACCGACGATTCCCACGAACCTCATGGGAACCGCAGCTTCGTCTGGTCAAGTGAATCTCTCGTGGTCTCTTTCAGTGGATCCTACGATCTCTGGAGCAGAGACTTCGGGTGTATTGGGGTACAAGGTATATAAAAACAATGTATTCATAGCCAATGTAACTGGTGGTGCGACTTCTTTCCAGAATAACACTGGCCTTGTAGCAAATACCGCTTATACTTTTCAGGTTTCGGCCTACGACAATGACTACAATGAATCAGTAAAATCCACTTCTATTTCTGTGACAACGCTTCCGGCTCCTTCGACAGGAATACAGATAGGAGATAAGGTACAGACAACAGCCAAACTCAAAGTACGTGCCACAGCTTCCAATAAGGGAACAGTTCTCGGAACTCAGCAGAGAGGCGCCAGTGGAACAGTAATAGCTGGTCCAGCCTATGCAAATGGATATGTATGGTGGAGAGTTGACTATGACTATGGGACTGATGGTTGGTCTGCCGGAAACTGGTTGCGTGAGATCTAGCCTGAATACAACGCAAAAGACGCTAGTTTGACTTGATTTCTTAGACAGGTTGTGCTATACTACTGCTGCGTATGTATTCTCGTCACTTACGCGTTAGCAAAATAATGTACGAGAGATTCCGCTAGCGCGTTGACTTTTCTAGAGTGTTCTAAAAACAAGTTCGGAAAGGGATCCGTGTGCGGGTAACAAAAGAAATGTCAAAGAGACTTTTCGTAGGCAGCATTGCCTGGGGTACTACAGACCAGACCCTGAAGTCACACTTCGAACAGGTTGGAGCAGTTGAGTCTGCTCAAGTTATTATGGACAAGATGTCTGGACGCTCAAAGGGCTTCGGCTTCGTTGAGATGTCAGATGATCAGGCCGCTTCAGATGCCATTTCAAAATTGAATGGCTCAGATCTCGATGGTCGCAAGATCGTCGTATCAGAGGCTCGTCCTAAGGCTCAGTAATATCTGCCTAAAGAAAAACCCCGGTTTTGCCGGGGTTTTTCTTATTGGGAGAAAGGAGTAAGAAGAAGGGAGGAAGGAGGAGGGCTTTTCTTCCTTCTCCCTTTTTCTTACTCCTCGCGTTTGTTATAATTGCGGCATGTCAAACAATACAATTCCGGTCAAAACCGAAGAGACAGGATCATTGCCTTTTTCGCGACTAGATATCCATGCAGGAGACATAGCCAATCATCTGTCTCATATAAATCACGAGTTTGGCGATGGGTTCGAATTTTTGAAGAAATATCCAAAATCTGTTTCCGTATTTGGATCAGCCAGAACAAAAGCAGACTCCGACATATACAGATCTGCTCACGAGTTCGGTGCAAGAGTAGTCAAAGAGCTCGGCTATGCTGTCATCACCGGAGGCGGTCCAGGAGTTATGGAAGCATGCAACAAGGGAGCATTCGAAGCTGGTGGAGCGTCGCTCGGCCTCAATGTAAGCTTGCCTCATGAGCGTGGATCAAATCCCTATGTGACACATTCCATCAAGTTTTCTTATTTTTTCTCTCGTAAGGTTATGCTCATGTTCGCCGCCGAAGCATACGTTTTCTTCCCAGGAGGCTATGGAACTTTCGATGAGCTCTTTGCGGCGCTCACTCTTATCCAGACAGGAAAGATACCCCGAGTGCCTGTTATCCTCTTTGGTTCTTCGTATTGGAATGAGCTCAAAAAGTTTTTGCATGATCATACACTCGAAGGCTGTCATGCTATTTCCGAAAAAGACTTGAGCTTCTTTGAGATAACAGATTCTCTAGATCGTGTTATTGAGATCATAGCCAAATCGCCCCAAAGCGAGTGGTGGAGGAATATCAACTAGTTACTAGTTACTGGTTACTGGTTGATGGTGCAAACTATCAATTAGTAGTTTCTTCTTACACCTGTCACGAAGACTAGCCAGCCGACTGCGATGACTGCGCCTGCAATGTATATGGGTGCAGAAGAGCTGATATTGGCTGCAATTATGCCTGCGATGATGGGGGGCGCTGTTTGAGCTAAAGCTTGGACGCTAGAGTTGAGTCCTAGAACTTCACCCTGATGTTCCGGCGGAGTTCGGCGGCTCGCAAGGGAGGGCAGCATAGCCATAGCGACTCCATTGAACAGAGCGAACAAAGCTCCCACTACGAGGAGGCCTATTGTCCTATCTGCTAGACTGTAGAAAAGGAAAGAGACTGCCCCTGCTAGAAGGAATATGCGAAGAAGAGTGATCTCGTCGTATTTTTTTGCGAGGAAGCGAACCAAGAAGCCTTGGGATATGATGATCCATATGCCTGCATAGGCAATATAAAATCCGACGTCGCTCTGATCGTATCCGTACGTCTGTGTGAGAAAAACTGCAAAGAAAGTCGCAAATAGAGCTATGCCTGCTTGGAAGAAAAAGTTCGTGGCAAAGACGATGCGCACAGGTTTCATCGAAAAAGCTTTGATGATATTGTGCACGGCTTTGTGCCAATTGATCGATTTGGGAGTGATATACATACGGGTTTCTTTGAGGAATAGAGCTATGGCTATGCAGTTTAGAGCCGATAGAGCTGCTGAGAACCAGAATGGAGTGGAGGCTGAAAACCAAGGCAATATGGAAGAATCTGATAGGACTCCGCCTAGGGCTGGTCCGATGATAAAGCCAAATCCGTAGGCTGCTCCTATGAGTCCGAAACGTGCGGCACGTTTGTGAGGTGGTGTGAAGTCTGCGATTGTGGCCTGAGCTACTGCCATATTGCCGGCCATGATGCCTCCTATTATTCTAGCGGCAAAGATGAGGACCAAGCTCTTCACCATGACTCCTACGGCGAAGAGGCTCAAAGCCGTGGCGGTCCCAGCGGTAGTTATTAGCAGAACGCGCTTCCTGCCGACAAAGTCAGAGTACTCTCCCAAAACTGGTGCTGCGAAGAACATGAAAACGGGGAATATGGAGATCATTATTCCGAGAACAACATAGCTGAAGGAGGGTGGAACCGAGGCCGGCAATATGTAGAAAGTAGACTCGGGGTTTGCGAGTAGCTGGGGAACTATGACGGCGAGTATTCCATTGCAGACTAGATCGATGAATATTACGAACAAAATGACCGTTAGCGCCCGCTTTCCATTTTTTTCCATATCGATAAATGATAGCAGAATCGGGAATTACTTGAAATAGGGAGATTTTCCAGATATCCTGAGCTTATATGTCAATAAAATTCTCTTTTGAGGTGCAACGAGGCGGTAAAAAGGGCAAAGAGCGCGCGGGAAAGATATGCACTCGACATGGGGATATCCTGACTCCAGCTTTCATTCCTGTGGGGACAAAAGCAACTGTTAAGGCGGTAACAACCGGCGAGATGAAAATGGACGTCAAAGCTCAAGCCATTCTCGCGAATACGTATCACCTTTACCTTCAACCTGGCACGGAAGTGCTGGAAAAAGCCGGAGGGCTCAATAAGTTCATGAATTGGAGTGGACCGACTTTCACAGATTCAGGGGGATTCCAAGCTTTTTCTCTGGGCGCCGAAAAGGGCAGGAAAAGTAAGATTGCTAATAAGGAGAAGGGAGAAGGAAGGAGGGAGGAAGAAGGAGGGCGAACAGAGAAAGAAGAAATGCGGGAGAACGTTATCGATTTTGCGAGAGTTGATGACGACGGCGTCACATTCAAGTCAGTCATAGATGGTTCGACTCATAGATTCACGCCTGAAATATCTATAGACATCCAAAAATCGATAGGAGCTGACATCATATTTGCTTTTGATGAATGTTTGAATCCACACGATCTATTTGAAAAGCAGGAGCGGGCGGTTTTGCGGACGACTGAATGGGCAAAGAGGTGTATTGCAGAATTTACAAAAAAAGGAGGAGGCAGAGATTCTGGACAGGCTCTCCTCGGCATAGTCCAAGGAGGAAGGCATGAAGACCTCCGAAGGAAAAGCGCAAAAGAGATCGCAATGATGGATTTTGACGGATTTGGCATAGGTGGATCTTTCGACAAAGATGATATCGGAACTGCAGTCGGTTGGGTCACAAATGAATTGCCAGAAAACAAGCCTAGACATCTTTTGGGAATTGGCGATCCCAAAGATCTTGTGATGGGAGTCGAGAATGGTGTTGACACTTTTGATTGTGTGTCTCCGACGAGGATCGCTCGCAACGGTTCGGCCTATGTTCATATAGATCCTGAATCGGGTGAGCCTTTGACCAGAGTCAACCTCACTAACGCCAGATATGCAAAAGAATTTGGCCCGATAGACCCGAGTTGCTCATGTTCGACTTGCAAAGATTATTCCTGTGCATATATCGCCCATCTCTTCAAAGCTAAAGAGATGTTAGCGGCAACACTAGTCTCTATTCACAATTTGTATTTTCTTGTGAGCTTGGTCGAGAGGCTCAGGTTGGGAATTCTCGAAGGTAAATTTGAGCAAGCGAAAGAGGGAGTCCTTACAGGAGATTTCTAAGAGAAAAGCAAGGCAATACTCGGCTCGAGAATAGGATCTGCCCGTCTTGCTGTTTTTCTCTAGAACTCGCGAGGCTTGTAATCTTCTGGTGCTCTAGTAAGCCACCATTCCAATTGTTCGCGAGTGAGCAGGCCTTCTTGAGAGCCTATGAATTGGGCAACAGACATAGGATTGACTGGTGCCCAGACGAGGGCTTCCAAAGGAGATTTCCCGAGAGCCAAGGCGGAAACAAAAGTCGAAGACCAAGCATCTCCACAACCTGTGCGCTCGAAAGGTGGTCGAGGGTCTGGATACATAGGCATATGATAATAATGATCGCCGTCGAAAAGATATGAGCCAGCTGTATTGTCTGTGATAGCAACAAGCTTGGGTCCCAATGAATGAATCTTTGAAAGGAGGACCTTGATATCGTTTCCATGAGGGAGGTTTGATTCATTGGCAGGCTCTTTCTTTGAATTTTTTGAGCTGCTGTTGGAGCTGTTGTTTGCAAAGCCCAAAATCCTTCTGGCCTCGTCTGTGTTCATAGCGATAAAATCTGCCCTCTTGTAAAAGCGATCCAGTGGCTTGTGGCCGAGCTTTATCTGAAATGTCCCTGGTTGGAAAGCGAGCTTCACCTCCGGATGTTTGTCCAGATAGTTTGCGATCTGCATCTGGTATGCCAGTGAATGATCGGCCAAAGATGTGAGATACATCCACTTGGGTGGCGGAAGATCCTTCATCTTGTAGTCAAAGTTTGCGTGATTTGTGAGTATCGTCCTTTCTGCGCCGAACCATAGGACAAAATGATAGTTCGTAGATTTGCTGGGATGAACGGTGATATGAGAAGTTACGACGTTTTGCTTTTGAAGTTCGGCGAGTGCGTCTTTGCCATGTTGGTCTCCACCTACATCTGAGAGAAGCGCTGTGCGCAAGCCGAGCCTAGATGCGCTAACGGCGGCATTGCCAGCATTGCCGACGGCTTTCACAACTTTGACATATTCGAAAGGCACTTTGTCGCCAAATCTAAAACAGAGTTCGCAGTCTCCGGTATTAATTTTGCAATTTACATGCGCATCTTTGAGACGGATGAATGCGTCTGTGGCGAGGTCGCCTATCGCGAGAATGTCGATTTGCTTGCGGAACATGCGCTAATTATAGCAAGGATTGAGACTAATAAGAGTGAATCTTATTCACATGTTAGTTTTTTTGGTGAGCATTACATTTAAAAGCTGTGGTAAAATAATGACATGAAAACACTTCGAGAATATATAAATGAGGCTTTGGTCAGTGGAAAAGGTATCGGACATTTCAATATTTCGACTTTGGACGGATTTTGGGCGGTTTCCGATGCAGTCAAAGAGCTCAATGTTCCGGTGATCATTGGAGTTTCTGAAGGCGAAAGAGATTATGTAGGCGTAAAGGCTATTTCGGCTGTCATAAAGTCCGTGAGAGAAGAGAGAGATCAGCCGATCTTTTTGAATGCAGATCATACGTATAGCTTTGATAGGGTCAAAGAGGCCATCGATGCGGGCTTTGATTCTGTGATTTTTGATGGAGCTCAGATGACCTTCGAAGAGAACGTTCAAAATGCCAAAAGGTGCGTCGAATATGCAAAAAAAGTCAGTCAAGAAATGGGGCGCGAGATCTTGATAGAAGGCGAGCTGGGATTCATCGGTACGTCTTCCAAGATTCTGGATTCTATTCCCGATGGTGCTATTGTCGGTGACGAAAAGATGACCAAGCCCGAGGATGCGGAGAGATTCGTAAAAGAGACAGGTGTAGACCTGTTGGCTCCGGCGGTGGGCAATATTCATGGAGTCATTCGAGGTGGAGATCCAGAGCTCAATATCGCGCGAGTGGCAGAGATCCAAGATTCAACTGGCATTCCACTTGTGCTTCATGGCGCTTCTGGAAATTCTGCAGATGATATAAGAGGAGCAGTCAAAGCCGGCTGTGCGATAGTCCATGTGAATACCGAACTGCGCATCGCATATAGAGGCGGGCTCGTCCAGTCTCTCTCCGATAATCACGAGGAACTTTCGCCATACAAATATTTGAAGCCTGCAAAGCTCGCTATGCAGAAAATAGTTGAAGAAAAGATCAGAATAATCGCAAATCTCTAACGAATGAAATCTGTCTATGTAACTAGAAAAATCCCGGAGCTCGGTATAACCATGCTCAAGGACAAAGGATATGAGGTTGTAGTGAACGCCCATGATAGGCCTCTTACAAAAGAGGAGCTCGTGGGCGAGCTTCGGTCAAAGCAGTATGATGCGGTCCTCAGCCTTTTGAATGACAAGATAGATGCGGAAGTCTTCGGCTCTGCTCCTTCTGTCAAGATATTTGCTAACTTCACTATTGGTTTTGATAATTTTGACGTTGCTGAAGGAAAGAAGCGTGGAGTCTATCTCACAAATGCTCCTGGAGGCGGTGCTGATCGTGTGGCCGAGCATGCTTGGGCGCTTTTACTTGCGCTTTCTTGCAGAGTTGTCGAAGGTGACTCATTTGTTAGGCATGGAAAGTATGTAGGCTGGGATCCGATGCTTTTCCCAGGTATGAGGATGGCGGGCAAAGTCTTTGGTCTTATCGGTGCTGGGAGGATAGGCACCGAAGTCGCACGTATTGCTTCTAGAGGCTTCGGAATGCGGATAGCTTATTTTGATATCACAAGGAATACGAAGATCGAGAGTCTTCACAATGCTACTTTTTGGCCCAAAGTGGAGGATGTTCTCGTGCATGCGGATGTTGTATCTTTGCATGTGCCCTTGAATGAAGAGACAAGGCATCTTTTGAATGCCGAACATTTCAAGATGATGAAGCCGACTGCTTATCTCATCAATACATCCCGAGGGCCAGTTATTGACGAGGTTGCCTTGGTCGGGGCTTTGAAGAACAAGGTGATTGCTGGAGCTGGGATAGATGTTTTCGAGAACGAACCGGCATTAACAGAGGGTTTATCTCAGTTGCCCAACGTTGTGATGACTCCTCATATTGCTTCTGCGACTATGAAAGACAGGGAAGATATGGCTAGAATCGCAGTGGAGAATATTATTATGGCTCTCGAAGGTTCTATCCCCAGAGATCTTGTTTATAAGTAGAGCCATTGCCTGTATAATAGAAGCAATATGTCATCCGGAGTTGAATTTGAAGAAGACAAGATAGGATACAGTATGCAAAGGCCGGGAGCGCCTGGTTTTGCCAGCCAGCAGGATGGCAATGAGCCCAAGATGGTTCGTTGGCTCATGAAAAAAGGCATAGTGAAGACTGCCAAAGCTGGAGAGATGGTTCTCACTATTCTCATAGTACTCAATTTTATTATTACTTTTATATTCATAAGATCAATCATATGAAAAACCCAAAGTACAATCTACCAATGTCCGTCTACGTAGTTTTTATCGTTTCCATTCTCTCAAATGCGGTGGTAACTTTTTTGATGCTTACTATCTTTAATAAGTAATATGACGATTATGAAATCTATAAATGCAAAAAGAGGTTTTACTTTGATCGAACTTCTGGTAGTCATTTCAATAATTGGAATGCTAGCAAGCGTCGTCTTGGTATCTTTGAGTTCTGCGAGGAACAAGGCAAAGGACAGTTCTGCTATTCAGAGCTTGGTAGCGATACGTTCTCAAGCGGAGTTGGTGATGACTCCGAATGGGTATCCTAGTAATTTGTGTGAAGCGGGCGGTCCACTCTTATCTCTCCTTTATGCGGTAAAGAAGCAGGTTGGTCCTACTACTCCGGTGTCGTGTATTACAAATCCTCCGAATCCAGGAGTCTATAAAACGGCCTGGGCGGTAAGTACAACACTAAATAGTGGAAGCACTTATTGTGTAGATAGTATGGGGTATTCTGGAGTGGGAACAGCGGGTGGAACTGCGGTGTGTTCAGGAGGAGTAGCTGGACCTGGACCAGGCGCAGGGTCTCCTAGCATTGCAATTTCAGGCGTATTATCCAATGCTTCTTTTGAGTATATTGCATATTTCTCGGTAAATAACTTTAGTGGCCAACTATATTATACAGTGACAAATGACGATTTCGGAGAAATAGACTCTGGTACTGTTGATAGTAGTGTCGGCGAAATCAATCTTGGTCGTATGTCAGAGATTGGGCTATCTGGCAGTAATACTATTGATATATGTACCTCAGGTGGTACGGTAGCATGTTTTAGCAGGACTTTTTTGGTCGATTAGAGTTTCTTGCATTCTTCCGCAAATAATGTAATATAGCTCGCATGTTGTCACTTAATATTGAAACCCGAGACGCCAAGGTCAAGCCTGACGCCCTCAGAAAAACTGGCAAAATTCCGGCTGTTTTCTATGGTCCAAAGGAAGCTTCGACCCCAGTTGCTGTCTCCAC
>CAZJQW010000012.1:0-12366 GCA_964548575.1 uncultured Candidatus Saccharibacteria bacterium | reverse complement strand
CCACGCATTTGGCACACCAATGATAGTTAGAGGCAAGCCAATCTCACTATTTAGGCTCTTTTGGCTCTTCCTAACATAGGAACTCTTGCTCTTTATCACATCATAAATAGCATCCTTGGTCGAAGTCTTTCCCACACTGCCTGTAACAGCTATGACAAAAGGCTTGTACTTCCGGAGCACAAGACGGGATTCGAGAATGAGTATAAAAACCAGTATTTTCTTGACGAACTTCATAGGGCATCACCTATCAGGTGCGATGCCGTAATAGTCTATCAAAAACGAAGCAATATCGCTAAATGGCGAGACTAGAGTCTCCGAAGCGTAAGTAGCACCTTTTGGATTCACTTGATAGAGGAAAACAATGAAGCGAGGATCGTACGCTGGAAAATAGCCGAAGAATGAGTGAAAATATCTATCATCATAGTACCCTCTTTTCTTGGGATCAGGGATGTTAGCTGTGCCAGTTTTTGCTGCGATACTAAAATGCTCGTGATAGAGATCAGGATGCGCCTTGGACATCTTTGTGTCAACGACTTTGACGAGCATAGTCGTCACATCATCGACAGTTTTTCTCTCGAAAACTTTCGTAGGAGTAGAGGTGCTCACATTTCTAGTCGTACCATCAGGAAAAACTATTCGATTGGCGACATAGGGCTTCAAGACATATCCCCCATTCGCAAGACTTGCCAATGCTCTAGTCGCACTTAAAGGTGAAATCGCAATTCCCTGACCATAGGCCATCGTGGCGATCTCGATATCACGACCAGTCTTGAAGTTGCCCACTTGGCCAACAGATTCATTTGGCATATCGACTCCAGTTTTCTCTCCGAAGCCAAGCTCACGCATGTACGAGATGAATTTTTCCTTACCAGTCTTCAAAGCTAAGTGAGCAGCTCCAACATTCAAAGATTGACTCAGGATCTCCTGCACAGAGACTGTTCCTCTAGCGACTCCGTCATAGTTGCTTATCTTTTTATTATCAAGAGTCAAACTTCCAGTGTCGTTATAAGTCGTATTTGCAGTGACTGCTCCAGAATCAATAGCGATAGCCATCGTGAGAGGCTTCATGATCGATCCGAGCTCATAGCTATTCTCGACTACAGGATTTGAAAGTACAGATATATTTTTTAATTTTGAAGTGTCATTTGGATCGAAATTTGGCAGTGAAGCCATAGCCACGATCTTTCCAGTTTTTGGATCCATGACTATCGCACCGATCTCGTCAGGTTTCCAAAGCCCCGCCGTTTTGTCCAAAATAGACTCAACGTATTTTTGAGTAATCGGTTCGATGGAGGTCACAACATCTCCTTGAATGTTGTCTTCTTTTGTTAGTTTATCTTGGGCACCAAAAATCTCTGCAAAAACATTGGCATCTAACTCTCCTTTACGATTGAGCACGCTCTCATATTTTCTCTCGAGCCCATACTTTCCGGTTATCTGAGTTGATTTTTCATCTTGACCAACTATACCGAGTACATTGGACGCCAGCTTTCCTCCGGGATATGTTCTCCAATTAAATTTTGTGACTGAAATACCGGGAATTTTGAGAGCACGAACTGATACTGCAGTTTTCTCGTCGACCTTGTCGTCCAAGAGCTCATATTTTGATTTCTCATTTGAAGCTTTCGAAATAAAATCCTGTTTATTGAGAGTGACGTATTCCTTGAGAGTGTCAAATGCGGCCAAAGCGTCCGTGACTTTCGTCGGATTCATCGAGATCTCATATCCGCTCGCGACTTTTGCAGCGCCCATGAGCTTACCATCTTTGTCCTCAAAGAAGATGGACCCTCTTTCATATTCTGTGCTGACTTTCGCGTACTGCGAATCAGCTCTATCCGCGTACTTTTCTCCCTTTGTGATCTGTATATTGTAAAGCTTACCCGCAAGCACAAAAATCCCGACGAATATGAGTACGAGGGCTATCCTTGCACGGAATCTTTGCCTAGAAGTCATGCTTCCTAAAGGTCATTTCCGGATAATGCGACAGCTCCGATAGAAGTTGATTTGGTTATAAATGCCGAGGCCTTGCCTCGTGATAATCCATATTGGCCGAGAACGTCAGGTGTGAGCTCGCTCGAGATAGCTAGATATTTGGAGTCGAGCTCTTGGATGCTAGTGGATAGGCTGGCGATCTCTTTCTCTGCTCTGTCTAGCGCCACTGAATTTGAAAGAACTGAATACACGTTCATAGAATAGATGAGGACCAAAAAAGCGCAGGCCGCCAAAAGAGCGAAAGTGATTTCTTTTCGAAACTGCATCGTCACTGAATATGTCTTGGCTATTGCGTATGTCATTGTTGTATTTGTTATATAGGGGTATGAAAAGGGGGTTGAACTCGAACTAAACTCTTCGATAACGAACTAACTCTTCTATCACTTCTTCATGAGGCGGAGTCTTGCGCTCCTAGCGCGGGGATTTTTCTCGGTCTCTTCTTTGGTCGCAATGATCGGCTTTTTGGTGAGAATCTCTGACTGACATTTCACAGCATTCTCTCTCATAAAGTTTTTGACTATCCTATCTTCGAGGCTGTGGAACGATATGACTGCAAGTATTCCGCCGACTCTGAGCTTTTCAAATGCTTTTGGCAATCCTTCTTTGAGAGCGCCGAGCTCGTCATTTACTGCGATTCTCAATGCTTGGAAAGTCTTTGTGGCTGGATGGATCTTCCCTCGCCTCACGAATGCCGGAACTGCTGACTTCACGATCTCTGCTAGCTCAGTCGAAGTCTCTATCTCCTTCTTCGTACGATAGTGCACAATAGATCTGGCTATTCTTCGAGCGAACCTATCTTCAGAGTAGCCATATATGATGTTAGCGATGACTTCCTCGTCCCAACTATTCACAATCGTCTTTGCTGTGAATGGATAGGAAGCGGGGTCGCCCATAGTCATGAGTAAGGGCTCGTCTCTTTGGAAGCTGAAGCCTCGACAAGAATTGTCCAACTCATCAGAAGATATACCGAGGTCGAGCAATATGCGGTCGACTTCTTTGATCCCATTTTCTTCTAGAGCTTGGTCCAAGTTGCGATAATCTCTTTGCTCGAGGATTATTTTGACGCTTGAATTGTGTCTCGAATCAAAATATTCGTGAGCGCGAGAGATCGACTGCGGATCGCGATCCAAACCTATGAAGATGATATTTTTTACATCGTTTCCACTCGATTTTTTCTGAATCGCATCTAAGATCGCCTTTGCATGTCCTGCTCCTCCCAAAGTTCCGTCTAAATATATAAAGGGAGCTTTCGTGAAACTCTTTGTAAGAGCTTCGACTATTTCCTGTAAAAGAACTGGCTCGTGGACCGTTTCTGTGACGGACATATACTATATGAATCCCACTTGACCGAGCTTTTCGGCAAGGGCATCCGCCTTCTGCTCGACAACCTGTCTGTACGTATTCCAAGTTGCCTCATCCCAAAGCTCGACTCGATCACGGACGCCGATGAATACGACTTTCTCATCTAGCTTCCCGCGCTCTTTTAAATACTCGGGGACCAGCATGCGGCCGACTGCATCAACCTCGACTTCAACCGCTCCTCCAAGGAGGTACCTGTTGAAGCCGCGATTGTCCGCCTGCAGCATCGAGCTTTCATTCACGGACAAGCGCTCCGAAATGGTTTCCCACTGCTTCATCGAGAAGATGAAGAGGCAGGAATCCAATCCGGGCGAAATAACCACCTTCTTACCCATCTCCTGTCTAAATTTGGCAGGGAGGGAGAGGCGGTTCTTGTCGTCGATAGTGTGATTGAACTGCCCGATTAACATATGCCGCGGGATTGGTGGACTTTAGAGATTCAATTGCGAGAATCTTGTTATACCACTTCTTCCCACTTGATGGATATTTTACCCCACTTTGGGGTTAAAGCGTAGTGTCGGATATGGGGATAATATGGGGATAAGTAGAGGTCCGACCTTGAAGAGGTCGGACCTTGAGGAAATCTTCAGCACTTCTTTATACCCAATTTATAATCACTTTGTATGATTCGTGTATGACTGTATACAGACATATTTATAACCGTGGAGCTCACAAAACTGAGATATTTAAAGATGCAAATGACTACATACGAATGGTAAAACTGCTTTATATTGCAAATAACACAAGACCATTTGTTATGTCTTCACTCCCCCAAAATGTGTTTTGTGTCGAGAAAGATGAAACTTTAGTCGATATAGTAGCTTATTGTCTCATGCCAAACCACATTCACATTGCCATTAAAACTACTGAGAACCAACTCATAACTAAATTCATGAGAAAGCTTTGTACAGCTTATTCGTGCTATTTCAATCTCAAATATCATCACTCGGGTACGATCTGGCAAGGAAAATACAAATCAAAAGAAGAGTTCGACGACACTAATATTGATGTACTCATAAAATACATCCATATGAATCCATATACATTGAAAAATAAACCAATAGAACTCGAAAATCAACTCGCCATCTTAGAAGATGCGGTTGGATTTGCCAAAGAATATGAGTATTCTAGCTTCAAAGACTATTTAGGAGTACCGAGGATTCAAAGAGTCCTGCTTTCAATAGGTCCGACCTCTAAGAGGTCCGACCTCTCTACTTTGGTCTCATAAGTGGAAACATCTGAACCTCCCTCAGCGGCTTTCCGATAAGCACCGAAAACAACCTTTCTCCGCATCCAAACCCAAAGGCTGGCGGCATGGCGTGCTCGAGCATCTCCACAAATTCCAAGTCGGGCATCATCGCTTCCTTATCACCCTTCTCTATGAGCTTGCTTTGAGCTTCGAACCTCGCACGCTGATCTATAGGATCATTCAACTCTGAAAAACCGTTGGTCATCTCCGCTCCGCCCAAGATGAGTTGAACCCTCAGAGTCTTATCCGGACTATTGGGATCTGCTTTGGACAAAGGAGAAACTAGCTTTGGATGCCCAGTGAGCCAAACTGGCCCAACTATCTGCTTCCTACAATATTTCCAGAGAGTATCCACGAGACGTTCTCTATTTTTGCCATCATAATCTACCTTGAGTTCGCGAAGTTTCTTTTCCATTTCGCTTTCGTCTGCAGTAAGAACGTCGACACCTGTCATTTTCTTGACAGTCTCGACGTAGTCGATCCTCTCCCATTTTCCTTTTAGATCCATTTTTACTCCACGTGCCTCGAACTGGAGCGTGTCAAAGGTCTTTTCGACGACTTCTTTGATCATCCTCTCTGTGAGAGCGATCCCATCGTCAAAGGACATATATGACGCATAGAACTCTACATTAGTGAATTCCTGAGCATGCTCGGGACTTGTGCCCTCATTTCTATAGGCTCTTCCCACTTCAAAAGTTTTTGGGAATCCTGCTGCCAATAGCCTTTTTTGCCAAAGTTCGCCTATAGAGATGCGAAGGTAGACGTCAAGACCATAGTCATTATGAAAAGTCTTGAATGGGTTTGCTTCTGCCCCGCCTGTAGTGACTTCCAATGTCGGAGTCTCTACCTCCAAGAATTTTTCAGCTTTGAAGAATTCACGGACAGCATCCCAGAATTTTGCTTTCTTAACGAATATCTCCCTGGCCTCCGGATCCATTATAAAATCCAAATACCTCTTCCTAAATCTCTCATCGGGATCGACTAACCCATGCCATTTCTCAGGCAAAGGCAAAAGAGATTTTGAAGCCATGACCCACGTTTTGACTAGAACGCTCGCTTCTCCGCGCTGAGTGGTGAAGCAAGTGCCTGTGACTCCGATGATGTCGCCGATATCCAAAGTCTCTGACATAAGCAGAAAAGCCGAAGGCTCCATGACGTCCTTTTTCACCACAGCTTGAAAAGTGCTCGTCCCATCATCCAAAACCAAAAATGAGATAGCTCCCTGACCTCTCTTGGCCATGACGCGCCCGCTTATTGAAACCTCTTTGGCTTCTTTTTCGAATTCTTGAAACTTGCTCCTCAGATCAGCCAAAGAAAGATCCCGAGGTATGCTCGTAGGGTAGGGATTAACACCCGCTTTCTTGAGCAGTTCAAGCTTGGCGAGTCTTGTGTTTCGAAGCTCTTCTAGTGACGCCATGTATTTGTTCTATTTGATAACGACAATGGTATAAGTGACCTTCCCTTTTGGAGTTTGAATCGTAACTTTGTCTCCCTTCTTATGTCCGAGCAATGACGAGCCAAGCGGAGAAAGATTCGAGATCTTGCCTTGAGACATATCTGCTTCTTCGGATCCTACGATAGTATAAACATATGACTTGTTGTCATTGTCTTTTTGCAACCTGAATGTGGAACCAATCGTTACGATATCTGTGCTTCCTTGCGTTGTTATCACTGCATTCTTCAATAGATTCTCGAGTCGAGTGATCCTGTCTTCAACTTCTGCCTGTTCTTCACGAGCTTGGTGGTACTCGGCGTTCTCCGAAAGATCACCTAGCTTTTTGGCGTACTCCAAATGTTCTGCTACTTCCTTGCGACGCTCGATCTTCAAATGCTCGAGTTCTTTTTGTAACTCCGCGTATTTTTCATTAGTTAGATATTGTGTCTCGTTTGACATGTGAATATAAAAGGTCTTAGTTAGACTTTAAGACCCATATAATACCAGAAAGTCCGAAGAAGCGCCAGCTCACTAACCGTCCTGTCAAAGCCACATCAAACCGACCAGGTCTGGCTCCAAAGTATTCGATTCTTCATATTATTTGAAATACTCAGGCGTATTTGCCTCCATCCAATCGAGCTGTTGCCTCATAGCCGCGGCCGCACCTATGAGATTGTGAACAGAGCCTTTTTCCAGCATCACAGCGAATGCATATTTGGGGTTGTTGTAAGGCCAGTACCCAGTGATCCAGGAGTTCACCTTATCCTTTGAAACTCCAAGCTCAGCTGTACCGGACTTGCCGGCGATCTCAACAAAAGGAACATTCAAAGCTTTTGACGTTCCTTCAGTAACAGAAAGCCTCATCCCTTCCTGCACGATTTTGAAATATTTTTCAGGAATGTCGATCTGCCTAGTGCTTGTCTCTTTGCCTTTCACGAGGGTTGGTTCGACCATAATGCCACGCGTAGCTATAGTTGCGATGGCTCGCACAATCTGGATGGGTGTGACTTGGAAACCGTACTGACCGATCGCGGTGTGATAAGTATTTCCGACATTCCAAGATTCGTTGAATGTTTTCTGTTTCCATTCAGGAGTAGGTATCGTGCCAGCTTTCTTGGTCAAATCGGAATGACTCGTCGTCGTTCCAAATCCAAATTTGTTCAGATAATTGTCTATCTTCACGATGCCTAAGCCTTTTTGATCTTTGTACCCACCTCCGACAGTGTAGAAATAAACGTCAGAAGACATCGCTATCGCCTGTCTCATATTCACAGGGCCCAAATTTTTCCAGTCCCTGAATATTGTCGGTTTGTCCGGAACATACGGGTTTGGAATAGAAATGAATCCTTGAGTGATGATGACCGTGCTCGGATCTATGACTTTCTCATTCAAAGCTCCAAGTGCGATGAAGGGCTTCACGATCGATCCTGGCGTATATAGTCCATCAATCGCTCTGTTCAAAAATGGCAGGCCTGGATCATTGAGAAGGCTTTTTATCCGTTTAGAATCATCGCGATCAGACATGATCTGCGAACTGTATTCAGGATAACTCGTGAGAGCCAAGACCTCGCCAGACCTCACATCCATAATCACTCCTGCTCCTCCGCTAAATCCGACTCTTTGTGCAATGTCCTTGATATTGTCATAGAGAGCAGATTGAACTCTTATATCTATTGAAAGCGTGACGCTCCCACCTTGAGCTGGAGGCTCGACGATATTGTGCGAAATCACATTTCCCCTAGCGTCGACTTCGACAAGACGAGATCCTGCTCTGCCTTTTAGGATAGAGTCAAAGTTTTTTTCAGCTCCATCCAGACCGTGGAAATCTTCTTGGTAGTAAAATCCGTTAGAGTCTTTTGAAGGATATTGGACGTAGCCCAAAATGTGAGCTAGACCCGAAGAAGTTGCATACTCTCGATGAGAGACAGCATCTTTCTCCAAGCCATCTTGCAATGATGAATCCAAGCTGGGCGTGTTCCAAGCCAAAAGCTGACCATTCCTGTCATATACAACACCTCGAACAGCAAATATAGGAACTGGGCGGAGCAAGTTCTTTTCGCTCTTTTCTCTGTATTCGGCTCCATTCACAAGTTGCATTTTTCCTGATTGAAATATGAAAACAGAAGACATCATGAGAAAAACAATGACTACTCCGAACAATGCATAGCGCGAGATCGGCTTGACTATGCGCCCCTCGAGCTGATTGGTATCATATTCAGGCAAATTGGAAGAGTCCATGAGGATCTCGTCCGGATCTATTTCTCTGCTCCTTTTGCGCAGTCTGCGAGAAAAAAATAGTGGCATTAGGCAAATATACCTCGAAAATCATTTTCGTACGAATCTTGACGTTGCCTCGGAAACAATGAAAAGAATTGCTCCAGCCATGAGACCCATATAGGCAGCCATTCCTCCTCCCTGTATGAGTCCAAACAAAGAGTCATATACAAGCCCCAAAATCAGAGCTTCAATATAGAGTGGAAAGAGCCATGCCGATATGATCGCAATGGGCAAAGCAAAATACCAAAAGCCTTGAGCTACACAGATTATAGTCAAAACAAAAAAAAATAACTCTGCTCGTATTGCTAGATAGAGTGAATCTCATATTATTCCTTGCTCACAAATACCCATCGAAGCTCGAAGATATTCACTGGCGGAGCAAAGTATATAAGCTCAAATGGCTGAACTGGATCATTCAAGACAGAAGAAACTATACCAAATGCACGATTGGTCTTGTTAGATTCTATGACTACGTCACCTTCCTTGACAGTCACATCTCTGGGAAGCTCTGCTACAAATTGTCCTCCGCCACGACCTTTGGCAGTAGCAACGGCTTTTTCTCGACCGATGAATACTTCATGAGTTTCACCAGGGGACGTGAACAAGATGACCTTTGAGGTCTGACTAGAGACATCCTTCACTGTTCCGATCAGAACCTCGCCAGGAGCATAGACATATGCACCGGATTTGATCCCTTGAGCCGACCCTAGGTCAATGATGATCTCATCAAAAGGAACTGAGGGGGGCCTTTTGAGAACGGCTCCAAGTGCCAATGAAGACGTTGAGATCTGATTCCTATCTAACAATGTTTTCAGTTCTTGATTCTCTGATTCCAAGGCTTGGACCGACGCCACATCCAGTTGGGCTTCCATAAGCTCTCTTCTCAATCGCTCATTGTCTGCCAATAATTTTTCTCTTGTATCCAGAGATCCCATAGCGATCATGGCTTGCCCTCTCCAAAACGGGCTCACAAATGATGTGAATAGAGACGGAAAAAAGTGAGGCCAAATGATCATGAGCAAGGCCAATACCCCGACGACAATTCCTATGAAAATGGCGTGAGAGCCAAAGTTCTTTTTACGATTTTGAATATAAGTCATCTTCGCTTAAAAGTAGAACGCTCTCGTATTTTTTTAGGTCTTCCAAGATGATGCCAGCGCCCCGTGAAATTGCAGTGAGAGGATCATCGGCTACTGAGACTGGAATCTGCAGAGTATCTTGGAGAAGTTGGCTCAAGCCTTTTATGAGCGCGCCACCGCCTACAAGATGGACTCCCCTGCGCATAACGTCAGCCAAGATCTCTGGTGGCGTCGTCTCCAATACTTCGCGCACCGCCGAGACAAAAACTTCTATAGACTGTCCCATGGCTTCTCGGATGTCTGAATCTGTGATGACTACTTCTCTCGGCAGTCCAGTGATGAGATCGCGTCCTCTTATCGTCGTTTCCATCGGCTCTCCAGGTATGACCGCTCCGACGGCGATCTTCACCTGTTCAGCGGTCGTCTCGCCTATGAGGATCTTGAATTCATTTCGGATGTAAGAAATGATGTCACTGTTAAATTTGTCTCCAGCGATCTTGAGACTCTTTGATCTCACTATGCCTCCGAGCGAAATGACTGCGATGTCAGTCGTCCCTCCACCGATGTCGATGATCATGCTTCCTACTGGCTCATGGACTGGTAACCTGATCCCGATCGCTCCGGCCATCGGTTGCTCTACTATGTAGACTTCGCGAGCACCAGCGTTCTTCGTTGCATCTCGCACTGCACGCACCTCGACGTTCGTGACTCCTGACGGAACTCCTACGACGACTCTTGGACCGAGGAACTTTTTGGGCATGAATTCGCCAGCTCGACGCATGAGATATGAAAGCATCTCTTCGGTGACTTCGAAGTCGGATATGACGCCGTCGACGAGTGGTCGCACTGCGCGGATGTGGGCAGGGGTGCGTCCGAGCATCTCTTTCGCGGAAGTTCCAACTGCGACGACTTGGCCGGTCTTTTCATTAACAGCAACTACCGAAGGCTCGTTCACCACGATGCCTTTCCCGCGCACATAGACGAGCGTGTTGGCAGTTCCTAAATCTATGCCTATTTCGTTCGAAAAACGGTTGAAAATCTGCTCTTTATACTCTTTGAACATGGGTGTACCTTACCACAGCGCGGCTTTGTAGAACAAGGTCGGACCTCTACTTCGCCACCGCGACCGCATCATCGAATGCGATAGAAAGAAGCCGCGAAGCTCCGTCGGAACCCATGGTGACTCCATACAAAACACCCGCCCTCGACATGGTCTCGCGATTGTGAGTGATGAGGATGAGCTGAGAATGCTTTGAGAGATCCTCGATCATGTCCCCATACTTCTTGGAATTTGCCTCGTCGAGCGCAGCGTCTGTCTCGTCCAAGATAATAAATGGCGGAGGATTGACTTGAGAGATCGCAAAGAGAAGTGCGATCGAAGTCAACGCCCTTTCACCTCCAGAGAGCATCATGAGTCCTTTGACTTTCTTTCTTGGAAGATTGACGCTCACGTCCAATCCCTCTGGCCCCTCTTCGACGAGATCATCTTCTCCTTCGGATGAAGACTCTGGACCATGCGAGAGGGCGTCGCTCAGATCTTCCATATCGCTCCTTACTCTCTTTTTCTTTTCTTTTACGACCACTACTTCAGCCTGCCCTCCTCCAAACATGAGAGAAAAGAACTTCTGGAACTCGGCATTAATTTTTACAATACCGCTTTTGAATTCATAGTCGATGCGAATATCAAGCTCGGCTATGAGCTTGCTCAATTCTTCCTTGGCTTTACCCAAGTCCTCGAGCTCCTTTGCCAAAAATGCGTCTCGATCTTCTGTCTCTTTGTATTCTTTCAAAACTTCATGACCGCCGCCTGCGCCAGAATCTTCAAGCCTTATTTTGAGCCTTTCTATCTTGTGCCTTCTATCGGCCTGCACCGCCCTATCGTCATTCCCCGAGACCAACGAGCTAAAGTTGACCGCATCTCTTCCAGCGATGATATGAGCCTCATCCAGATCTCTCTTCAAGGCCTCCTTGGCTCGAGTAAGAGAATCGTGGTCTTGATGTATAGCAGAAAGAATATGTCGGAGCTCGTTCTGCCTCGCTATGATCTTGAAAACATCCTTCTCAGCTTCCCTATTTGTATCTTTTTCTTTTTCAATAGTATCCTTGAGGTCACGGTATTGTGATTCGAGGGATGCTTCGTCGTTCGACAGTTTGACCAAAGAACTTTCAAGTTTTTCCTTATCGCTAGAAAGAGACTTCATCTCTCTTTCTGATTCTGCGATCAAAGCTGAATCGTTGGTTCCTCTATGTCGCACGATGAAGCTCTTCAGGATACCGATGATCTCAGAGAATAATCCACGAGCATCTTCTGTGGACTTCATACCCTCTATGGATCTCACGACTTCCTCCACGTCTTTCAAATAGACAGTTTTGAATTCGTCGCGCTTCTGCTTGTCCTTCTCACGCAAGATAGTACGCTCATGAGCTCCGATCTCGCCTTCGATACGACCGAGCTCGCGCATGATGCCGTCCTTTTCTTTGCGAACGATTGTAAGCCTATTCTCCAAGGCTATAACTTCTTCGCTCTTGTGATCCTTGTTCTTGGAATCAGTGAGGATCTTCTTTGCTCTCTCGAGGGCGACCTCCAGATCGCGTAACTCTATAGCTGGAGCGGCTTGCATTTGTTTCACCCTAGACTCCTCGCTCTCTATATATGAAGTTTCTCTAGCGAAATATACCTTGTATAGCTCTACCAATTCTTTGCGAAGCTCCTCGGCTTTCTCGATCTTTTCCACTTGCTTCTTTAGGAAGCGAAGATGAGGCGCAATCTCTCTGCGAAGTGACTCGACTTGTTTCATATTCTCTTCGGTCCTCTCGAGCTTGCGGATGCTTTCCAGCTTTTTCCATTGGTAGACTTTGAGGCCGAGTGCATCCTCCACCATTTCTCTTCGCTCGCGAATGGATGCTGACAAGATGCGATCTGCTTCGCCCTGAGAGATGATATGATGTCCCGTTGCTCCGATATGAGCTCCCCC
>CAZJQW010000011.1:0-12607 GCA_964548575.1 uncultured Candidatus Saccharibacteria bacterium | reverse complement strand
GGATATTTGGGCACACATCGATCGAGATGGCGCTATTTGCTCTTCACAGTAATAGCGTTTGTTGCGTTCGGGATAGCTTATAAGGTATATGGGGCCACAACTCCGATCGAAGGCAAGCTATACGAAGTGATCCGGGCTATAGATGGGGATACCTTGGTCATAAGGCTAGGTTGGAAGGAGGCCACGGTTCGACTGTTAGGGATAGACACACCAGAGACGCTGAGCCCCAAAAAGCCTGTTCAGTGCTTTGGAAAGGAGGCTTCTCACGAGCTTTTTAGGCTCACAAGTGGGTACAAGGTCATAGTAGAGTTCAATCCCAATAGAGAGCAAAAAGACAGATATGGCCGGTATCTGGCTTATGTAGCGAGGGAAGACGGGTTAGCATTGAACGAGCATATGCTCATGAATGGATTTGCTCGCGAATATACTTTCGGAAAGCCTTATGCTCGCCAGAAAGCTTTTCGTGCGCTAGAAAGGATGGCAAAGGCCAGCCAAGTAGGGTTATGGAAACAATGTTAGTCTCAAGATTTTATCGAATCTTGAATACAATTTTATCTTGCATATATTTTCTACTGGTATCATTTTTGATTATAAGTAAATAATCAAAAAATTATGCGAGACAATCAAAAAACAAAGAAAATATGTGAGAGGGGATTCACTTTGATAGAAGTATTGGTCGTCATAGGAATCATCGCCATACTTGCGGCAGTTGTACTGGTTGCGGTGAATCCTACACGCCAGTTCAAGTTGGCAAGAGATTCGCAGAGAACGAGCAATGTAAACGCGATACTAAATGCAGTCCACCAGAACATTGCAGAGCATCGAGGAGTACTGACCTGCGGTGGCCAGACTCGAAGCATTCCGAATGACGCAACGCTGATCGCCTATAACGAACCAAGTCCAGGCACTGGAGGTGATATTGCCTCGTGCCTAGTACCAGATTACTTGTCAGCATTACCGTTCGACCCTTCTTTGGATGGAAGTAACTTTACAAGCACGTCGAGCTACAGCACCGGTTACAATATACTCAAAGATACGAACGGCCGATTGACCGTAAGCGCTACTGGAGAGATCGAACCCACTATTTCTGTGACAAGATAATATGATAGGATTAGGGGGTAATGTTGTCTCGCAAGAATATAATCATTGTGGACCTTATTTGTCTCGGGATCATTATTCTCGCTGTGACGGTGCGTATATCAAAATCTCTTCCTCAAGCATATACAGACCCTAGAGAGAAAGCAGACAAAGCATACCAAAATGCTATTTCAGGCAATCCAAATCTATTTGCGGAAAAAATCTCCGCAGCTATTCCGAAGATAAAAGAGCAGACAAAGAAGGTACCTACTCAAGAAAATGTGCAACAATCCCCTAAGACAGATAGAAAGGCTGAGATCTCGGCACGTTCATACTTGGTCGGAAATGTTAGAACAGGAGAGATCTACCTTTCCAATAGGCCAGACGTTGTCTTGCCCGTGGCTTCTATGTCGAAACTTGTCACAGCCATAGCTGCCATAGAGACTATCCCAATGGATCGCGAGATATATATCGACGACATGGGGCCAGAGGTTTGGCCAGATTCGAGCAAAATAGGAGCAGGGGAGTCGTTCACGACGGAAGAATTGCTCTATCCGCTACTGCTCAGCTCGTCGAATATTGCAGCTGAAGCGATGGCTTCCTCGAGTGGTCGTATACCATTTTTGGAGCTCATGTCTAGCTATGCTTGGGAAGTAGGCATGCCGAAGACTTTTTTTGCTGATCCTTCAGGTCTGAGCTCTCTCAATATATCTACTGCAAAGGACTTTTTTGCCCTTGCGAAGTATCTCTATGGAGAGAGGCAGGATATTTTGAGTTTGACTAGGATGCCTATGGCCCACACATCGAGTACTTCGGACCATGGCTCTCACGAATTCATAAGTACACATCCCTTTGTGAACAATCCTGACTTTCTGGGAGGAAAAACTGGCCGAACTCCAGAAGCTCGCGAAACCATGCTCACGATCATGAGTATAAAAGGGGAGCCCATAGCATTCGTGATCCTGTCATCAGAGAATAGAAAGGCAGACACAGAAGCGTTGATCAGAAAATACCAAGAAATTGTCCAATAATGGATAAATAGGAGCTATCAAAAATCTACTTGCATGCGTCTCTATGAGGAGTACAATGCGCAAAGAGAGGGTTTTATGATACCCGAATCAATACCAGTAAAAATCCAAAAAATAAACTCTATTTCCTTGGTTACCTATGGGCCAGAGGAAGTCCTAAAGCAGTTCAAACGCGACCTTGAACAGATAGGTTGTAAAGTCAACTTGAACTTAACTGTCGAAGATCGGCAAAGTTGGAGAGCTGATATGAGAATATCGAGCATTCCTAACCACGCTAGACAAAGGATCGCTAACCTTATACTCGCAAGCGACCTTATATTCTACGAAAAGCCGAGTGTTTACGGAGGACTGGTCATGGCTTCTTGATCCAGACCACGTTCGAGGAGGGATGAAAATCCTTCCTTTTTATTGCAACCACTCCCTTATAACATTTTTTGTTTCGTCTGGGTTTTTTACAGCAACACAGTCCACGCCGGTTGCTCTCGCCGGGTAGTCGTTCCCTCCATAGAAGAGCGCGTCGCCTACGAATACGATATCGTCTGCGTTCAATTTTAGGTACGTTTCCAACTTTCTGATGCCGTACGCTTTGTTTATGCCTTTTCTGGTTATGTCTATAGATGTCGAACCACCGATCCTGACGTCGAACTCTGGAATTCTTCTTTGGATCGCTAAGGCCAGCCTTTCTCTTTTTTCTCTTTTTGGATCCCAAGCATATTTGAGGTCAGGAGGCGCGTTTTGCCCCAAGGCCGAAAAAGTTATCTGAGAGCCTCGGTCCTCTATAAGATCGCCGTACTGTTTTGCCGGTTTTGAATACGCCGTCTCTATGAGAGCAGAATTCAAAGCTTCCATGACTCTAGCCTTTTCAGTTGGCAAAAGATTTTCAGCATAATCTTCCACCCAGTTGCCTCGCCAGAGATACAGTCGCGTTCCAGACGTGGGCAATAAAAATAGGTTACGTAGATTTTCTGCAGATACAGGCAATGAAGCCAAAAACTGCTTTTGGAACTGGGGATATCCTCCTCCTGATATGACAGCAACTTTGCAAACCGCCATGAGCTCGACAACGAGCTTAGCCATCTCTTCATCGATTGGAGATTTGCTGATCGCCAATGTCCCGTCCAAATCAAATATCGCAAGTTTTTTTGTTAAATTGGACATACCGCTAAACAGTCTCAAGCATCTTGAGTAGAGTTGCCAGCTTGATGGTGGCGACGCCAGTGACGAGGTCACCTCCACCGTAGTACATAAACGCGTTTTGTCCTTTGACTACCAATCCGCAAGGGAAGACTACATTTGGAACGATGCCCTTGCGTTCATATTCTTCTTCGGGTTCGAATAGTGGGATCGCAGTGCGAGCTTTGATGATGGTCGGATCTTCGAGGTCGAGTAAAACAGCTCCGACTCTATAAGTAGTGCTCCAAGAAACACCATGATATAGGAGTAGCCAGCCTGACTTTGTTTTGATAGGCGGAGAAGATATGCCGACTTTGCCCCCGTCCCACATGCCTCTTCGAGGGGCTATGATCTCTATGCATTGAGTTATTTTGTTCTTAGTAAAGTCGAGAGAAGCGACAAAATCTGCACAGACGCTCTCGTTTACGCGGTGGAAGACCATGTATCCTCCTTTGACTGGTTCTGGAAGGATAGCAGAATCTTTGTTGACTATATTCGGAGGTGTTATGATCTCTGGATTTGACCAAGCACCCCAATTTTTCTTGAGAAATTCGGATGTCAATATGGAGCTCACAGCGACTCGGGGAGTCACTCCGTCGTATCCCGTGTACGTTACATATACTCTATCTCCGATTTCCATGAGGCGGGGATCTTCACAGCCTTTGGATTCAAAATCCGCTCGCGGAAAATACACGGGCTTGTCTGATCTCTCGTCTATGGAAAGTCCGTCAGTAGAAGATGCGTATCCAAATGTTGAAATATTGTCTACTCCAACAGCTCTGTAGAAAATGTGGATCTTTCCTCCGAGTGCGATCGCCGCGGGGTTGAGGGTGCCTCTGGTTTCCCAAAGCATCTCGGGACGCGGAGCGATGATCGGGTTACCAGCATATCTCTTGAATGACGCGGACTTCTTGTGTTCGGTGATGCTTGAAAGGAGATTGTCGAGAGGAATGGATGCTTTTGCACAATGAGTATCAGCAGCTCCGTAGTAGACGTCTAGAGAATTGCCCTCAATGAGAGCACCAGAAGGGAAGATGACATGCGCCACAAGACCAGCATGCTCATAATATTCCTCGGGCACCATAAAAGGCCCTTTTGTCCTACCTACGATATGTCTCGGTTTTTTCTTGTCGAGAAGAACAACTTCTGTTCCAAATACTTGATCATGTCTGCCATATCTCTGGATATGAGAATAGACCACGAGCCAGCCTTTGTCAGTAATAACGGGAACTGCGCCGAGCTCTATATGGTCCTCCGGCAGTCTTCTTATGTGTAACTTATGAGAATCCACATTGAGCATCCACTTTTTCCAAAATTCTGGGGACCAGAGATCTTCGATTGTGTCGAATTCGACGTAGCAGATATCTGAAGGCTTGCGATCTGTGTTGATCGTGACCAGAGCGGCGTACTTGTCGTTTATTTTTTCTGGAAACATGGCCATTGCTTTTGCATTGAAGGGAGTCACAATGTGTTTTTCCGTTATAGTCTTGAGATCCTTTGAAAGAGCTACTGCGACTTTGATGTTTTCAGCTTCAAACGGATATCCACCAAGGGCGGTATAGAATATGTAGTATGTTCCATCCATCTTCGTCACGCGAGGATCTTCACAGCCATACAGATCAAATTCTCTGTCAGGAGAGATGAGGATCGAGCGGTCTTCGTAAGTAATGCCATCTTCGGAAGTTGCTCGAGCGATCACAGACATGCGTATGTGTGGATCGCGTAAGAGATCCGGCTCAGACATGGCTCTATATACAAGATGAATTTTCTTGCCTTCTTTTACCGGACAGCCATTGAATGTGGCTGCCGCTTCCCACGGGTGCTCTCTTTTGGGCGAAAGTATTGGATTGTGCTCTAAGCGCTTTAGTGTGAACATGCCTATTTTTTAGCTATTAATGAGACGGTATTCAAACCTTTCCGTGTTGGACTAGCCATTCTAATAGAGGCTTGAGCGGGGTCTGGGCTATGCAGACATGTTTGTCTCCTCCTCCGTAATAGACCATGAGATTGTCGCCTATTGTGACAGCTCCGGATGCATAGACGACTCCAGGTTTACCATCATTCTCATAATACATGTCTGGCTGGAGGATAGGTTGGGGCGACCTGTAAAGAATCTTTTCTGGATTGTTGTGATCGAGGATCATCGCTCCAAGCTTGTATTTCTCCGGCTCTTTCATATCTTGGGCATGATAAAGCAGCAACCAACCCAAGTCTGTTTTGATAGGTGGTGGTCCCGCTCCTCTCATCCTATTGTCCCAAAAGTTCTTCCTGCCAGGCTGAGGGCCATGTCTCCTCTTGCTCTCTATGTGAGTCGTAAGCCCGTCGAGCGAGTCGATGTATTCGATAGAAATCTCGGGAACAATGCTGTGAATGATAGCGAACCTACCATTTATCTTTTCGGGAAATATGACCCAGTTCTTGTTGACTGTATTTGGAGGAGAGATCATGAGCGGACGTCTCCAATTCCATCTGCCTTTTTTGACATCATCCAAGCCTATAGAGGTGAGAGCTATCCTGACCGAATGCCATCCTTCAAAAGCTACATACGTCATATAGACCTTTCCGTCTATTCTGATCGCACGAGGATCTTCGGAGCCTCCCCAGCCGCCGCCAGAAGTGTATATTGCTGGGTTATATTCTTGTGGCCCAGTCGAGTTTGTAGGCATACCTGTGCCATCTTGAGGTTCGAAGACTGGGTACAACGAACGTGTATCAAAATTCAATCCGTCTGGACTCGATGCATGTCCGACTCTAGAAATACCATCAGCTCCGATAGCTCTATAGAGCAAGTGCACACGACCTTCATCGTCTTGGAAAGCGGCAGGGTTGAACGTGCCGTTCAGTTCCCACTCTCGAATGGGGAGAGGTGATATGACAGGATTGTGCTCGTGTCTTCTCAGTTTGAAGTGGGGGCGATGGCCGAGCTCTTTGTTTCTCAGTGTTATGCAGTTCGAAAAAAAGACACCAACAAAAGCGATAAAAGCTAGAACGAATGCTATGAGTGATATGATTACGGGCCAGTTCATATTCTATAAAATATTTTTATGAAAAATGGGCGATTACGAAGTACGATCACGCATTTAGTTTAGCTTGCGTCCGTAGCGATCTTCGAGCCTGACGATATCTTCCTCGTCAAATGTTCCAAATGCCAATTCCAAAAGTACAAGCTTTTCTGTTCCACCAGTGAGCCTGTGTTTGGTCTCTCGAGGAATGAAGCAATCTGTGTCGGGTTTCAATTCTATGACAGCATCTCCTATCTCCGCTTTTCCATTGCCAGAAAGTACGCGCCAATACTCATCACGAGTGTGGTGGTACTGCAAACTAAGCGCTTCTCCTGGAGAAACGTAAAGAATCTTCACCATGGTGGGTGCGTTGCGTGTTATCCACAACTCCTCTCCCCACGGCCTCTGATCCCACAACGGTTTAGGGGATTCCGCCGGCATTTGTGCCTATATTATACTATGTATATACAAAAATAATTTGTATCCAAACTGTGTATAACTCGTTCAAAATGCACGTATAGGAGCTATTCAGCTATAGTAGTTATGTTGGCTGAGTTTATTCCGCAAATCGAATACAATTCCTCCTTGTCCGAAGGGGATAGTGTGAGGCTATTTGAGCTGTTTCTGCCATGTCCACGAACTCATCTTTGCTTAGGCCAAATCTTGGGTCGATACTTTCGATGGAGTAGGTGATAGCTGGACTGCAGACTGAAAGAGGGTCCAAGATAGACCTCATTCTCTTTACGGTGGGCGAGAAGTAATTTTTGAATTCGGCCGTAAATATAAGGAGAGCTGCGATTATGAGTATCCCACTTACTAGTAAGACTTTTTTTGATAGCCGTAATGAGGTGAGTGTCTCCATATATTGATTACGTCAAGACTTTGTGGTCTGGCGCAAGATATTTCCATAAAATTTGAAAACCAAGGCCATTTCATGCCATAATACCTCCACTATGGATATGCAAGATAAGAAGATAGTCTACCTCCTAGTGGGTTTGCCCGCTCTCATAGTTGCTTTGTTCCTCGGGGTCTATATCGGAGAGAGCAAGTCTGCTCCAATTAACCCAAATGACCTTGTGAATACAGATTTGGTCACAAAGGAACAGTTCGCAACTTTTTGGAAGGCTTGGCAAATATTGGATGAGAAATACGTCTCTTCTGCAAGTACGACTGCACAAGATAAGATATATGGTTCCATAGAAGGCTTGGCCGCTTCGTATGGCGATCCCTATACCGTCTTTTTCCCTCCAGTTGAATCAAAAATGTTCCAAGAGGACATCTCCGGAAACTTCGAAGGTGTTGGTATGGAGATCGGCATCAAAGAAAAACAGTTGCAGGTAGTCTCTCCCATAAAGAACAGTCCTGCAGAGCGCGCAGGAGTCAAGGTAGGCGACCTTATCTTATCTATAAATGGCACCTCAACCGCAGATATGAGCGTCGATAGGGCAGTGAAGCTCATCCGTGGAGCAAAAGGCACTCCAGTCAAGATACTTTTTCTCACAAAGGGAACCACAAAGCCAGTTGAGAAGACTATCGTAAGGGATATCATAGACATACCGACTCTTGAGACTAGTGTAAAACCTAACAATGTCTTCGTCATCAAACTTTTTTCTTTCACAGCTCAGTCAGCGAACCTCTTTAGAGGAGCTCTTCGTGAATTTATCGCATCAGGAAGCAACAAGCTCGTCTTGGATCTTCGCGGCAATCCTGGAGGTTATTTGGACGCTTCATGGGACATGGCTTCATGGTTCTTGCCAGCAGGGAAGATAGTTGTTACAGAGGACTTTGGTGGCAACGGCGCTCCAAATCATTTTAGGAGCAAGGGCTACAATGTCTTCAATTCAAATCTCAATATGGTCATCCTAGTCGACGGCGGGTCAGCGTCTGCCTCCGAGATCTTGGCCGGAGCATTGCAAGAACACAAGATCGCAAAACTTGTAGGGGAGAAGACCTTCGGCAAAGGCTCAGTCCAAGAATTGGTCGAGCTAACGCCAGATACGTCTCTCAAGATCACCATCGCACGTTGGCTCACTCCGGGAGGCCACAATCTCTCGAACGAAGGTTTGGAACCTGATACAGTCGTAGTCCCAACAGAAAGGGATATTGCAGATGGCAAAGATCCCGCGATGCAGAAGGCGATCGAGCTTTTGAATAAATAGGACACATGGGGAGAGAAGAAGGGAAGAGAAATTATAAAAATTAAACCGATATCAACAATATGAAAGTTATTCTACTCAAAGATGTGTCAAAATTGGGAAGGAAGTATGATACGAAAGATGTGAGCAGTGGATACGCCCTGAACCTCCTCATCCCAAAGGGCCTTGCGATAGCCGCAACCTCTGAATCTATAAAAAAGGTGGAGTCAGAGAAGAAAAGGTCAGAAGGGGACAAAAAGGTCCAAGATGATCTCATGCTAAAAAGTCTGGGAGAGCTCGAAGGGAAGTCATTGAATATCACTGGTAAGGCCAATGAAAAAGGACATCTCTTTGCAGGTATACACAAAGAGCAGGTTAGCCAAGAGATCACAAAAGCAACTAGGCTCCAGATTGATCCAGAATCTATTATCATCGACCATCCCATCAAAGAATTGGGAGAGCATAAGATAGAAGTCATGGGGGCAGGAAAGAAGGTCCACTTCACTTTGGTTATAAGCAAAGCATAGGAGAAAGTAGAAAGGAGAAAGTGGAAATCGCAGGTAATTAGTAATTAGGGGGGCGCAAAAAAGCAAAAAAACGAAAAAAGAAAGTAAAAATGCCCCAGAGTGGGACATTTTTTGTCATACTAATGTAAATGGATTATTTTACGCTCACTGTTTTCTTTCGGTCTATATCGTTGTTGAAGCTGGTTTTCCTCTTTGAACCGAACTCTACAACTCCATCCTTGAGAGCGAAAAGGGTATAGTCCTTGCCTACTCCGACGTTTGCGCCTGGTAATACTGTGGTGCCCCTCTGGCGAAGAATGATCTGACCTACTGTTATCTTTTGACCATGATTGATCTTAACCCCAAGGTGTTTTGGGTTAGAATCTCGACCATTTTTGGTTGTTCCGGCGGCTTTCTTATGTGCCATATTGGTGTATTAAGTTAGTGAGAGGAGTGTAACATGCGTTCGCATTTAATGCAAGAATAGGGCCGAAGGATGGCTATTTGGACTGTATACAGGCCAAATTGGGGGCGTTTGAGCAAGTAATAGCCGTAGAATGGCTTAAAATAAGGGTTTTCTACATACAAAATATAGCCTAGTTGAGCCATATTCTGGCTCTGAAGCTATTGACTTTGAGAGTTGAAAATGCTAATATGTACTGGTAAATGAGCTAGTGAGCGTCATGCTTGCAAAGCTCGTTTTTATTTAAACAATATGATTGAACTTACAACTGGTGTAGTATTCCTTATGTCTTCGCTCTATGGATCAGGACATGCAAGCAATCGCGAAGTCATCCCGCTATCTCTCCCTCCTCTTATAGAGCAGGCTAGAGCAGCTAGCGATGAAGAGTACAGATCTTTCACAACTTCTGATCCCAAAGAAATGGAAGCATTCCTCCGCAAGGAATTTGCAGATACCCCTATTCTTGTGAACATCGCCCGTTGCGAGTCCAATTTCAAGCAATTTGATGAAAGAGGACATATCATAAGGGGAAGGATAGACAAGAATGATATCGGAGTCATGCAGATCAATGAACGCTACCATGGAGAGACTGCCAAGAAGCTTGGTATGAACATTTATACTGTTGAGGGTAACATTGCCTACAGCAAGCACCTCTACGAGAGATCGGGTTCAGCCCCTTGGAACGCCTCCGCCCCTTGTTGGGGATCTGATCTTGCGAAGATCTAAAGATTATAATTAATCAAAAAACACCCTCTCGGGTGTTTTTTGATGTCTGTGTAAAATTTATATAGAAATTGATATTGTGCATCATATTGTGGGGTACCCTTACACTCAGTTGAACTCAAGAACCTTAAACTCCTGAACAGAAAGGCATACATGAAAACTCTGCTTCTCAAATTCGCTCGGTCGAAAATCTCAAGGTCAGTATTTGAATGGGTGCTCGTAGGCGGTCTCACTGCTTGCTTCACCTATGTCCCATATCTCATATCAATGAGAGAGGGATCATTCACACAAGCCGCGTCTGTTGCTGTCTGTGTATGGTTTGCCTTCGGTTTTGCGAGCCATTCTATCTATCGGCTTTTGGGTTTGGGCAGGTGCTACAGTTGGTGGATGTCTCTCATGGTCATCGGAAGTGGCATTGTGGGCTTTGTGGCATTGCTCTCCCAATGCCTCGGCTTCCTCGCCGAGAGGGAGGAGAGGATGTCAGCCGATAGAGTCCAATGTAGGCGGTCATCTGTGTCAGTCTAGCGTCCAAATATTTTGTGAGATCCCAGTACTTGTGACTGGGATTTTTTATAACATTTTTTTAGATTACATCCTAGGAGAATGAAGAAGCCGACGTAATCTTTATAGGGGAGCCCTTTGTACCTGTGGATAACTTTAAATGTACTGTGTCGCACAATATATCTTTTTAGCAGTTCATACGTAGAATATGGGCGTTCTATATATAGGTTCCAGTGTAGATACTCCCCCGCCTGATTTTTTAAAAAATGGTGCACTCCGCCGTATGCATCTCCATTTTCTACTTTCCACTTTCCGTTTTCTCTCCAAACTATTTCCCCATCTCTAAGGTGTAGTCTATTCTTATCTGCTTAACAAATTCTGGAACGTGGCTGACTAAGATCATCGCGCCTTCATACTTATCCAAAGCTTTCGCTATTATCGGCAGATGCCTAAAATTGATATGGTTAGTAGGTTCATCGAGTATAAGGATCCCCGGTTTCTGTAGCACTAGGCGCGCGAATGCGACTAAGCCCTTCTGACCCTCTGAGAGCGATCCGATCCTGGTATGGATGACATCTGCACCGATAAGAAAGCTCGCTGCAGCTGCTCGAAGTTCCGTCTCTATGAGTCGACCTTCAGTAGCGCGTACGATTTTCTCCAGAGACTCGTATACGCTGTCATTAAAGTCCATCATAGAAAAATCCTGGCGATAGTAGCCGATCCTTATGCCGGGTGCGATCGTGATGCCATTCTGGCTGAGAGGTCCGTCGCTTAAAATTTTTTCGAGCAGGGTACTCTTGCCTATTCCGTTAGGTCCTGAGATAAGGAGATGCTGTTTCCTTCTGAGCTTCACCGAACAATTCTTTGTGACAAATTTGTGAGTCTTGAGAGAGATGGAAGCGTACGAAGTCATGGTCAGAATGTCGCCGATGATCTCCGGCTGAGCAGGTATCGTGAACGGTTTTATCGCTCGGTCTTCCTGACGGACATCGATTTTCTCGGCTTCAAGCTCCTCGGCCTTCTCGCGCATACGCTTCGCAACGAGGCGCAAGTTCCCTCCTTTCATGGCGAACATATTTGCTTGATCTTTCTTGGCCTGAATTTCTTTTCCAAGGCGGGCATTCTCCATGTTTTCTTTTTCAATTCGGGTACTGATCTCTTCGACTACATCTTTGTAGTTCCCTACGTATTGCTCGATAGTTCGCGTATGCACGTCCAAGTATAGGACACCATGCGTAAAGGCATTCAAGAATTCAGCATCGTGAGAGATAACTATGCAACTCTTTTTGTAATCTATAAGGAATTGCGTGAGATGTTCTATACCTGCAGAGTCCAGGTTGTTCGTAGGCTCATCAAGGAGGAGGATATCAGGGTCCTGTATGAGCGCTGAAGCCAAGAGGATCCTCGCCTGCTGCCCTCCTGAGAATGTTTTGAGCTCGCGGTCTTTGTAGTCCATTACAGGATGCGTCGGAGTTGCCTTGGGTGTATGGAGATTGACGACATCCAGGATTTCATCGATTCTGGGATCAAGATCATATTTCTTTTCAGCAAAACAAGTAGCAAAGAATTCTCTGACGGTGAGATGAAGCTGCTCCCTGGGAATCACCTGTCGCGCAGTAGCAATTGTTGAACCTTTGGTAATATGGACTTCGCCCGACTCGGGTTTTAACTCTCCCAAAATAAGTCCGAAAAGGGTACTCTTCCCTGCTCCATTCTGGCCCATGAGAGTAATCTTCGAACCTCGCCTAACATTGAAATTAACTTCATTAAGTATCGATTTATTGTGGCCATATTCAAAAGAGACATCCTCGAATCGGATGACTGTTTCGCCGGAAAATCCATTCCCGCCGTATTTCTCATTTTTGGCCATAGGCTATATAACATACGGCATTTTGGACGGAATGGCTAGTGTATGGATGTTTCCAAGCTATTGAACCATTACGGTTGTTTTAGGTACACACATATGGCGGATTAGTTCTTGAATAATTGGCGAGAAATT
>CAZJQW010000010.1:0-13115 GCA_964548575.1 uncultured Candidatus Saccharibacteria bacterium | reverse complement strand
AAGGATAATCGTTCATGCCGAATCGAGGGGTAATGTGAAAGGTGCTATAGAAAATTTGAAAGGCCGTGCAGAAGTTGGTTTGGCTTTGAATATTGAAACGAATATCGAAGTTATAAAGGAATACAAAGACGACATCCAATTCGTGCAATGCATGGGAATAGATCAGATAGGATTTCAAGGTCAAAAATTTGATTTGCAAGTCATAGAGCAGATAAAAGCTATCCGAGCTACATATCCTGAAATGATCATTTCGGTAGACGGGGGCGTTTCTCTGGAAAATGCCCGCGACTTACTCGAGGCGGGTGCAAATAGATTGGTCGTTGGTTCCGCGATATTCGAGTCTGACAATGCGATAGATGCGATACAGAATTTCAAAGCAGTAGTTGGAAGAAAATCTAATAGTTTATAAGTAGCCGCTTTTCGATTGTGATATAATTATCCCATGTCGCTCTCTAATGAGAAAATCTCTTTTCTCGAAAAAAAAGCTGCGGATATCCGCAAGTCTGTGATCGAGATGCTCATAGAAGCGAAGTCTGGACACACCGCAGGCTCTCTTGGAATGGCGGATATTTTTTCATACTTGTACTTCCATGCGCTCAAGCACGACCCCAAGAATCCCAAATGGGAATATCGCGATCGACTGGTCCTTTCGAACGGCCACATCTGTCCTGTACTATATGCTACTTTGGCGCATGCAGGGTATTTTCAAACTTCTGAACTCAATACACTTCGCAAACTAGGATCCAAGCTTCAGGGTCATCCTCATCGAGAATGGCTCCCTTTGCTCGAGACTTCTTCTGGTCCGCTTGGTTCAGGTCTTTCTCAAACAGTAGGTATGGCGATTGCAGATAGGATAGACCGAGGCAAAGCTTCGCCTATCCAATTCTTCTGTCTTATGTCCGATGGCGAGTTACAGGAAGGAAATACTTGGGAAGGTGCTATGCTCGCAGGAAAAGAAAAGCTCCAGAATGTGACGGCTGTCATCGACAGGAACAATATTCAGATAGACGGATTCACAGAAGACATCATGCCCCTTAACCCTCTCGTAGAAAAATGGAGAGCTTGGAATTGGCACGTACAGGAAATAAATGGCCATGATTTTCAAGAAATAGATAAAGCCATAAATGAAGCAAAAACCATCTTTGATAAACCATCAGTGATTATCGCTCACACGATTCCTTCGAAGGGCATCCCAGAATTCGAACGCAAGTTCGAGTGGCATGGAAAGCCGCCGCTTACGGAAGAGGAAATAGAAGAAGCGCTCAAAGCCGCTCGAAGCTTTGGAGGCAAAGTCGAAGGGTCATATCACTAAATTTTAATGTTGAATCCAGAATTAAAACTCAATCAAAGTATACTCGATCCCAAAGTCGAGAAAAAATCTATGCGAGCTGGCTTTGGAGAAGGTTTGCTTCGCGCTGGTCAGGAAGATAAGAATATAGTCGCTCTTTGTGCTGACCTTACGGACTCTCTCAACATGACTTCATTCAAAGCCAAATTCCCAGAAAGATTTTTTGAGATAGGAGTAGCTGAGCAAAATCTGGTCACTGTAGCTTCGGGAATGGCATCCATGGGAAAGATACCTTTCGCAGGTTCGTATGCCATCTTTAGTCCTGGCAGGAATTGGGAACAGATCAGGACGACTATTTGTTACAACGATGTTCCAGTGAAGATCATCGGCTCGCATGTGGGCGTTTCGGTCGGTCCTGACGGAGGCAGTCATCAAGCACTAGAAGATATGGCTCTTATGAGAATACTGCCCCGAATGGTAGTAGTCTCTCCTTGTGACGCTATTCAAGCCAAAAAAGCTGCAGAGGCGATCGCAAAAAACGGTTCACCTTCGTACATGCGTCTTACGAGAGATCCTGTTCCACTTCTAACCACCGATAATACTCCATTCGAGCTGGGAAAAGCACAGATAATGTATTTACCTGAGATACATTCTGCAAAAAAAGGAAGCACAGCCAAAGAATATGATGCAACGATCATTGCGACAGGCTCGCTTTTGCACAACTCAATCATGGTGGCAGCGAAGCTTTCGATCGAAGGGAAGAGGGTCGCAGTCGTGAATATTCACACAATAAAGCCTCTTGATGAAAGTGCCATAATTTCGATGGCTCAGAGATCTGGAGCCTTGGTCACAGTAGAAGAGCACCAGATCTCAGGTGGCCTAGGATCTGCTGTGGCAGAATGCACGGCTAGGATTTTTCCGGTCCACATCGAATTTGTGGGAGTAAAGGATTCTTTCGGCCAATCTGGAACTTCTGGTGAGCTTATCAAATTGTACGGTTTGGATGAAGCCAGCATATACAAAGCAGTTCACAGGGCCATATTGAGGAAGTGATACTCTTGTGCTAAATTATTCTCGGATATGCGAGACATTAACTCTGGTGTTAGAAGACGAGAGTCAAGACAATGGCACTCGCCTTTCGAGTTCAGAAAAACGTCGAAGCCGCCCTCCCAATCAAAGCCCAAGGGATCCGTCCCTTTTGGCGGTTTGTTCAGTAAGAAAACGCCACCGCTTCACGCTCGTTCGGATGATTCGGCAACCTAGTCCAGAACCCTGCCGCTAGTCTTTTCGCGGCAGGGTTTCTTTATAGAAATACGCTTCTAAATCTTCGTCAATAGTGTATATTATGAATATATGAGTGAGTTATTCGATTTGGCAACTCCGTATAAACCCGCAGGCGACCAGCCTGTGGCTATTTCTGCTTTATCAAAAGGTCTCGCAAAAGGCATGATAAAACAGACGTTGCTAGGAGTCACAGGGTCAGGCAAAACCTTTACCATGGCCAATGTAATCGCAGATTATGGCAAGCCGACTTTGGTCATTGCTCACAACAAGACTTTGGCTGCACAGCTGGCGCAGGAGTACCGAGAATTTTTCCCAAACAATGCAGTGCACTACTTTGTTTCGTATTATGACTACTATCAGCCAGAGGCTTACATGCCAGCCACGGATACATACATAGAGAAGGAAGCCATGATCAATGAGGAGATAGAAAGATTGAGACATGCTTCGACACAAGCTTTGCTCACGAGAAAAGATGTCATCATAGTTGCATCAGTCTCGTGCATATACGGATTGGGAAGCCCTGCTGAATATGAAAAAGTGAATCTCAAAATATCAACTGGCATGGAAATCTCTCGAGCTGAGCTGATTCGCAAGTTGATCGATATCCATTTCGAGCGAACGACAGCGGATCTAAATTCTGGACAATTTCGCGCCATAGGAAACATGCTCGAATTCATGCCTGTGAATGATAAGACGATATATAGGATCGAATATGAAGGTACGGTCATAAGCAATATTATCGAGCTCGATCCTGTGTCGCGATCTGTGAGAGGAACTCACAAGAATGTTTTCGTATTTCCTGCAAAGCACTTCATCTCGACTCCAGAACAAAATGAGAAAGCCATTGCTACCATAAAAGCAGAGCTTGAAGGAAGGCTCAATGTTCTCGAAAAAGAAGGGAAGCTGCTCGAGGCTGAGCGACTCAAGAGACGGGTGAGATACGATATCTCCATGATCAAAGAGATCGGCTATACAAACGGCATCGAAAATTACTCCAGACATTTCTCAGGAAAGATGCCCGGCGAGCCACCCGATACATTGCTTTCATATTTTCCTCACAATAATCAAGGTGAACCAGATTTTTTGACTGTCATCGATGAGTCGCATGTCACCATCCCTCAGCTAAATGGGATGTATGCTGGCGATGCTTCGCGAAAAGATACGCTAGTCGAGCATGGATTTCGTCTGCCATCGGCGCGAGACAACAGGCCTCTCAAGTTCAATGAGTTTTTGGAGAGAGTCGGTCCAATGATTTTCACCTCAGCGACCCCGAGCAGTTATGAGCGAGAAAAAAGCGAGCTTATCGTAGAACAGGTCATCAGACCGACTGGTCTCGTAGACCCTCTCCTTGAAGTTAGGCCTATAGCCAAAGCAGAAGGCTATGAAGGCCAGGTGGCGAACTTCATAACTGAAACGGCAGAAGTCTTCAAAAAAGGAGAGAGAGCCATGGCTACGACTCTCACAAAGCGCATGGCCGAAGATCTGTCGGAATTTCTAAAAGAAAAAGGACTGAAGACAGAATACCTTCACAGCGATATCAAAACTATCGATAGGATCACTATTTTGACTGACTTTCGAAAAGGAAAATATGATTGTTTGGTTGGCGTCAACCTGTTGAGAGAAGGATTGGACCTTCCAGAAGTTTCATTGATAGGTATATTGGACGCTGATAAAGAAGGATTTTTGAGGTCGGAAACATCGCTTATTCAGACTATTGGTAGAGCCGCTAGGAATTCTGCGGGGCGAGTTATTTTGTATGCAGACCATATCACCGGATCGATGAAAAAAGCTATGGATGAGACTGAGCGCCGAAGGAAAATCCAGATTGAATACAATACCAAACATGGAATAACCCCGACGACTATCAAAAAGAAGATACATGACATCACGGATCAATTGCGCTCCGAACATGACAAAGCTGTTGCCGAAATGATGCGGATCGATGGGTCTCTCGCAGAGTCTGATCCCAAAGCTTTATTCAAGCAGAAACAAGAACAGATGGCTGAAGCTGTTAAAAGCTTGGACTTTGAATCCGCTGCGCTTATAAGGGATGAGCTCTTTGCACTCGAACAGAAATATGGGATAAGCGCGAAACAAGCGAAGAAAAGAAAGCTTCGTAGCTAGGATTTGTTTTGGGACAATCTCGCCATTGGAGAACCATGTCATAAACGATGCATGGTACTCGTCGTGTTATGCATGAGGAGAAATTTTAGACTTTTGATGGTAGCCTTTTTTTATCGCCCTTATTTTGGGTATTTTCAACCTGAACCAGCTCACCAAGTTAAATAGGCAAGTTCAAAATCTAGAGGGGGCAGTCGGATCACTCGAGGTGGATCAGGCATCTACTACAGCGCGCATTGATCGAACCAGAGCTGGTCCCGGAGTTCCGAACACTGGAGGTATGAATCCGACCTTGAGCCAAGACGAGCTTGTCACAGCGCTGTAGAGAAAGCTGCACCCTCGGTCGTCTCCATCGCTATTTCAAAAGAAATACCTGAGACAGAGGTCACTTATGTGAACCCATTTGGAAATGCCCTTAGAGAATATGAGAATTCCGTTTCAGTAGGCATAATCTCAGGGATGGATAGAACCGTTGAGGCATATGACATTACAGGTACAAATAGGGAGGAACTCAAGGGTGTCTTCCAGACTGATGCTTCCATAAACCTCGGTAATTCTGGTGGATCTTTGGTAGACCTAGCTGGGAATGTTGTCGGTGTCAATGTTGCGACCATTTATGGCTCTAATAATATTAGCTTCGCTATTCCTATAGACTTGCTGAAACCAGCTATTGATCGTTTTGTAGAGCGCTAGCTGTTGATAAATATTATATCCTCTATGATATAATGTATGTATGTCACAGGCGTTCTCTAGAGATGAGAAAATATTGCTGATTACTGCTGACCCCAGCTTTTCAGATAAGCTTGTTTCTGCTCTAAAAAAGGCCGAATACGCTTCGATCACTTCCGTCACCGAAACTGGAAAAGGCTTGAAAGCTATATATGATACATTGCCTCATTTGGTGCTCATCGATGTGACTATGCAAGATGCTTATGACATTCTCAAGGGCAAACAAGCCGAGCCTCTTTTGGCAAAGATCCCAGTCTTTCTTCTTTCTACTCAAGGCACACCTATCAACATGAATGACGTACCATCTGGAAGTGTGAATGAGTTCATCATGGCGTTGCACGCCGACCCCGAAGCAGTTATCGCAAAGATAGAGCATCAGTTCGGACATGATCCCATCGTGCCTCCAGGTTCTCTAGCTACAGCGAGCAACAAAATAAAGCTTCTTTGGGTCGAAGATGACAAAATGATAGGAACTATTCTGGCCAAGACCCTTGTTGCTGCGGGTTTCGACTTATTTCATGCAAAAAATGGCGAGGAGGCTCTCCAGGCTTTGAAGAGCATTACTCCTGAAGTCATCGCTGTTGATCTTATTCTTCCCGGTATGAGTGGTTTTGATATTTTGGAGCAAGTTAACAAAGAAGAAAAGCTAAGGGATATTCCCAAGATGATCTTGTCCAATCTGAGCAAACCTGCAGATATCGAAAAAGCCCGCAACCTTGGCGCTACAAAATTTTTGGTCAAAGCAACGACTTCTCTCGATCAAATTGTCGCAGAAATCAAAGGGATGGTGAAGAAATAAGGAGAAAGGAGGAGGAAGAAGGGAGGAAATGATTTTTTTAAACAAAATCAAAAAAGCCGGGGTGACCGGCTTTTCTATTACTATTTTGCACCGAGAATTCTAAAACAATCATTAAAAGGCAAGTTTTTTGGAGTTTTTCATATGCCAAATAATACCATAATAGCTTAATTATGGTGATAATTTGTGCGCAGGGAGGGATTTGAACCCCCGTAGCCCATAGGGCGATGGATTTACAGTCCATTGCAATTGACCGCTCTGCCACCTGCGCAAGCTCTATTAAGAGTACGATGATTCTAATACGAAAATGACCATTTCGCAAATTTATTTGTTGAGATTAAAAATTATAGTAAAAAAAGCCGCTTATGGGGCGGCTTCCATCTAATCATTTGTCCTATCGTTCAATTCCGCAGTATGCTCATCGAGAAAGGGTAGATTCAACGAGTCGCAGTGAAGCATCTTCGAGCAGACGACGTTTGCGATAAGTATATCCTGCTCCTCTTTCTCTTCCAATGAAAGAGGTCCGAATGGATGATCATTCAACCAAGAATCGTACTTGGTTCTATCCTCATAGTATTCTCTGGCATATAGCGCTTTTTCGCTGGGCCAATAGAACCTTCGGCGCAGCTTGGATTGGGAAGATTCCAAATTTCTTCGGAGTTGAGCAACGATAGCACCTAAGCAGACTATACACAGGGTTAGTAATAATGATGTGGTCAGGTTCATATCTGCGACACAATGTAACTCTGATTATCATTTTTGTCACGGGTATAAGTTATATGATCTCTCTTTTCAAGTGAGAGGGAATATGGCAGGCGATCTCATATGGAATAGTTCCTGCAAGCTTTGCCATGTTGATGATTGAATTTGGATCTTTTTGGTCGTCGCTTACCACAATGATCTCTGATCCTACTCTTACTCCGTTTATATTCGTAACATCTATTGTCGTTATATTCATGCTCACACGACCAACTATTGGAGCTAGGATCATTCCGTGAGCAATGAGCAAGTTTCCACAGTTGGAGAGACGCCTGTCTACTCCTTCAAAATATCCAGCAGGTAATACAGCGATCGTCATATCTTTTCTTGCTTTGAATGTATTGTTGTAACCAATCGAATCCCCTGCTGTGACTTTCTTGACATCAACCGCAACAGTCTTCATCGATAGCACTGGTTTTGAACCTGAAAAGCTAGAAAGGCCATACAAACCGAGTCCAAGCCTCGAAACGTTATTCACCAAGTTGCTCGTGAATTTGTGCCCATAAGTAGCTCCAGCGTGGACGTATTGTATCTCCGAGAATTCTTTTTTCATTCTTCTAGCCAAGTTATTCCAAATATTTATTTGAGATTCTGTGAATGAATCGTCTTCATTGTCAGCATCAGAAAGGTGAGTGCATATGCCTTCAAGTCTGAGCATTTTATTGCTGGACAAAATCTCTAAAGCTTTTTCCATCTCGTTTATCATAAATCCTTGTCTTCTCATTCCTGTATCGAATTTTAGATGTATAGAAATTGGATATTCAGAATTCGAGATCTCTTTGAGAGAATATAATGATGATATGCAAAACACTAAATCTGAAAGATTTGATTTAAGGATAGTTTCAGTCCGTGTGTAGCCGATAATGAGGATCTGATGTTTTACTCCGTGGCTTCTTAGAGCGATGGCCTCAAAGTACGAATCTACTACAAAGAAGGGAATACTGTTCTCATTTTTGAGGATACGTGCTATTTCGGCCAGACCATGGCCGTAGGCATTGCTTTTGAGAACTGGTGCGACGGTACCATTTGGAGCTGATTTTTGGAATTCATGCAGATTGTGGAGTAATCTATCTTTTGAAAGCTCGATCCTTATGAGAGGCTCATATGAGTGTCTTTTCCGCGAAAGCCAAGTCAGTGGGTTAACCATGATGTCATTGTAGCCTTTTTAGTATAAAATGTGCGCCATTGACATAATGCTCAAATGTGTTATACTATGCCATGTAGGCCTATAACGGGCCATTTGGAACCTTTAAAATATGAAAAGTGAAAATAAACCTACGTACCTGGGCCTAATAGCCTTGGTGTTTATCGGTGCAGTCGGATTGCCTTTATTGTACCTACTCTCTACCAGAGACGTCGACACGATGTTTCGAACGGTAGATCAGGTAAGTGCGCAATCTGAAGAAGCAAAGAAAGCTCCGGAAGTTGTAGCCTCAGAAGTTGCGCCAGAAACAGCAGCAGCTTTGGAGAAGATCGGATTTACGACGAATGTCGTGCCGGTCCAGGTCCAAGTCACACAATAAACAAACATCAAATAAAAACAGCAAATCGGAAGAAAGAAAAAATGAAAAGAATAATCGCAGTTGTTGCAGTGTTGGTGTTGACGTTAATGAGTTCGCTCTCCGCAGTAGCGCAGGTCGTCACTCCTGGAAAGGAGATGGTAGATTCTGAGCAGGCGGCCCAGGCGTTTCTGCAGTTCGAAAGGACTATTGAATACAGAGGCCAGTTCAACTGGACCAGAGACGACGTTTGGCAATCTGGTTCATACACCATGAACGCCGACGGGTACATCACTGGGTTGAATATCAACGATACGGACATTCCTATTCCGGCAGACAAGCCCTTGAGGGGTTTGCCGTTAGCCAAGGAGCCCATGTCCAACTTCAATATCTGGGCGTATGCCTATGATATTAAGGGGAACATGAAAGCCCACGGTTTCTATAGCACGGAACTGCTCACGGCAAACTCCGTGATCAAACTCGTGATGAGGCCAGGTCAGGTTCGCAGATCTGTAGCGTTCGTTCCTCCTCTCGGCATCGACCAGTCGTTTCTACGCCTCAAGCTAGACAACGGCAACACTTTCGCTTACGACTCCTATCGGGGTTGCTTCGAAGTTTGGTTGGATCCGATGGATGCCGGCAATGAGTATGAGATTTACCGCATTGATACGGGCGATGTGCTCTCGATCGGTAAGATTGGACCGAGTTCGCCGCCAGTGGAGAATGGTCAAAAAGCCGTGAACATGACACTCGTCGGGAATGTTGTAGAAGCATTTTTTCCGATCTACACAAACGGAGACAATCTCCAACTTGGAGACTATGTTTGGGCTCAAGACCTGAAGTACGATGGCTGGGTGAACACGAAGGGTGGGATGATACCTGCTAAAGTGTTCATTACGGACTTGAACGGTTTCGGCGGGTTGGACATCTTCACTGATGATCCGGACGCGAACATCATCGTCTCGGAATACGTTGAAGGAAGTCCTTCAACCATGCTCGAGACACAGCTCATCTCACAAACGCTCTTCGGTAAGGGTGTGAGGACGGTGAAGAGAGATCTCGGAAAGGTCTCCGTCAAGATCATGAGCCCGAATACAGAACGGCTTTTCAACATCCAGTTTCGGCGTTATACCGGTCTGGGCGAAAAGGGTTAGTTGTTAGTTAGTAAGTTTCATACCGCGATTTGCGAAAGCAGGTCGCGGTTTTTTTGTATCTAACAATCAATTTTATAAGAAATTGAGCTCTCTTTCATAGTTTTTTTATTACGCTCGATTAATATTCTGCGCAGAAAGGAATTATATGAAATTGTTATTGTTAGTATTTGGTGTGGTGCTTTGTTCGTATGTCTTAGTCGAGGTCACGATGACATGGAGAATGCTCAAAGACGATCACAAAAAAAGAAAAGACCTTAGTTAGTCGCAAAGCCGTCATTTGACGGCTTTTTTGTGAGACCTTGCAATGTGTTGCCACATGGGTTATATTTAAGCCCACTTAATTCATAAATATGGCAAAGCAGATACAGCTAATTCAACTAAAGAACAAATCCACTGGCGAGGTCTATTGGACGCGCAAGAACAAAAAGAAAGTCGAGCGCAAGATCGAGATCAAGAAATACAGCCCAAAGCTCAGGAAGCACGTGGTATTCAAAGAGGCGAAGAGATAAATATCTTTACAAGAAGGCGCCTGCGGGCGCTTTTCTATATGGTCGAAATAGGGTAGGATTGAGGCGTTACTTACTTTTAGTGGGCGATTGGTGAAGTGGTATCACAAGACTCTCCAAAAGTTTTGTCGGGGGTTCGATTCCCTCATCGCCCGCAGTGATGTGTACCCTAAAAAAAGAGCCTATCGTACTAGCGTACGTGGCTCTAGGCAACAAACCTTTTGGAAGTGAAAGTCCAGCAAGACTTATGGTCAATCCAATTTTCGATCTGTTTGAAGTCAGATTTTTCGATTAGAAATTGCTGTTGTCTCTTGCCTAGACATATACTATCAAAGGTATAGGATATTGCTATGGAACCTCTAGCAAACAGGATCAGACCACAAAAACTCAGTGAATTCGTGGGCCAGGAGCATCTTGTTGGGGCGGACAAGCCCCTCAAGACCGCCATAGAAGGCCGTCATCTTTTCTCATATATTTTATGGGGCCCTCCTGGAACTGGTAAAACCACATTGGCTCGAATATATGCCAGAGCTCTCGATGCTCGTCTCTATGAGCTTTCGGCAGTGGATGCTGGCAAAGATGATATAAGGCAGATCGTAGAAGACCCAGAATTATTGGATCAGCGTCCCAAGGTACTATTTTTGGACGAGATACATCGATTCAACAAAGCTCAGCAAGATTATCTATTGCCGTTTGTTGAGAGTGGAAAGCTCACTCTCATCGGTGCGACTACAGAGAACCCAAGCTTTGAAGTTATTGGAGCTTTGCTCTCAAGGTGCCGAGTATTTGTTTTGAAAAGTTTGGCTCACGATGACATAAAGAAGATTCTGAAAAGAACGAAAATAAAGATTCCAAAAGATGCTTTGGATTGGATGGCGTCACTTGCGAATGGTGATGCAAGAATCGCTATCACTGCTCTTGAAAATGCACAGAGACTTTATGGCAAGATCACTTTGGACACTTTAAAGTCCACTTTCGAGCACGCATTTATCCGCTTTGATAAGAAAGGAGAGGAGCACTATGACACTATATCTGCCTATATAAAGAGCATGAGATCTGGAGATGCTGATGCAGCTATTTATTATCTGGCGAGAATGGTAGAAGGGGGAGAAGATCCAAAATTCATAGCGAGAAGGATGGTAATCTTTGCTTCAGAAGATATTGGGCTCGCACAACCGACTGCGCTTGTGGTTGCCAATGAAGTATTCAGGGCAGTGGAGACAATAGGTCTCCCAGAAGCGGGTATAAATTTGGCACATGGGACAGCATATTTGGCTTTGGCAGCCAAAGACAGAAGTTCTTATGATGCATATTTCGAAGCTCTGGCTGATGTGCGCAAAACTGGCAATCTGCCTATTCCGCTTAAGATTCGAAATGCTCCCACAAAACTGATGAAGGAGCTCGGATATCACAAAGGCTATAAGAAATATGATACAAACAGCTATCTGCCAGAAAAGCTCAAAGACAAAAAATATCTGAAGCGTCCCAAAAAAGAGTAGTTTATGAAGTGACGCTACTTTTTTCTTTTTCCAAGCTCTTTTTGATCAAAGCCATAACCTTCGCATCCTCGTCTGGCGAGAACCATGTGACTCTAGAGTCGCGTTTGAACCAAGTCATCTGTCTTCGAGAGTATCTCCAGATTTCTGTGTTTAGCTTTTGGATCATGTGTTCGAGGTCGAGTTCGCCTTTGAGATACTTCGCGAGATATCTATACTCAAGACCGAGTTCCTCCATTTTTTCATATGACAATCCTCCAGCGTAAAGATACTTTGCTTCTTCGATCATACCTTGCTTGATCCTCCTGTGTAGACGGTCACTTATGCGTTTTCGAAGTTCTGGCACTGGAGCATTGAGTCCTATCATGATGAGATCGTACACGCTTTCTTTTTTAGATATTCGAGGTACTTTGCCTAACATCTGGGCGATCTCTATAGCTCGAATGACTCTGCGTTTATTGTTGGGATCTATTTCGTGCGCACGATCTGGATCAATGGTCTCGAGCATTATCATGAGCTCCTCTGCGGACTTTCCGTTCAGTTCCATTCTTAGGTCAGGGTTCGGGGGAGCAGAAGGAAGCTCTACTCCGTCAATCACAGCTTCGATATAAAATCCTGTTCCTCCGCAAATAACCGGAACCCTATTTCTAGAATAGATCTCGGAGAGTGCTTGTTCGGCCAGTTTTTTGTATTCAGCGACACTAAAACGTTTCTTTGGGTCGGCAACGTCCAAAATATGGTGGGGAATCCCAACCATTTCTTTCTCTGTGATCTTTCCAGTTCCGATATCAAGTCCTTTGTAAACTTGTCTTGAATCAGCAGATATGACTTCACCGTTGAACTTTTTGGCGATAGCCACGGCCAAATCGCTCTTGCCTGTTGCAGTTGGTCCTAGTACCACGATCAGTGGTTTGCGGTTCATAAGGAAAAGATAGTGGATATGGTTCGTCTATGCAAGGGATGATCAATATGTACAAAAATCACCACTCCAGTATTATATATACGACGGATAAGCAGGAAAAGACCATAATATTAGACCTATGAACAAATACTATACTGAACCGCCTTTTTCAGGCGACCTATTGGATGAAAAGAGAGATGGAATATTCAAATGTGCTTCTTGTGGCAACCCTCTTTTTCTTTCTGGCTCCAAATTTAATTCTGGTACAGGTTGGCCTAGTTTTGATCAGGCTTTGCCTCAAAGTGTAAAATACGTAGAAGATAATTCCTCTGGAATGAATAGGACTGAAGTGGTGTGTGCAAAATGCGGTGCTCATCTCGGGCACGTCTTTCGCGATGGGCCAAAGGAGACGACAGGCAAAAGGTATTGTGTGAACTCAGTGAGCCTTGAGTTTGAAGGAAAGAGAAATAAAGGGGATATTGAATGATTCTCCGCCGTTCGATTCTCAACTGCAGGCATAAAAATGCCTCTAGTGTATATTTAATTCAATGTGCCGGGAGGGAGAATCGAACTCCCATGGAT
>CAZJQW010000009.1:0-16205 GCA_964548575.1 uncultured Candidatus Saccharibacteria bacterium | reverse complement strand
CAGTAGAGCCAGTCCAGCTTAGGGTGATCTGAGCAGAAGAGGCTGCTGTGCCTACAAGGTTAGTTGGTGTAGTAGGGTCTGTGGTATCTGGAAGCTGGCCTACAGGATCTGCATTGGTAGTTACGCAGGATGGAGTAGTTCTGGTCGAAATATTGCCTGCTATATCTACAGCTTCTACAGACCAGCAGAAGGTGGTAGATGGAGGTAGACCATCGTCGAAGGTGGACAGAGCTGTTATGGACTCTCTTAGGTAGTTGTCTCTGTATACGTTGTATCTAGCTATACCTGAAGTGACTTGGTTCGCTACTGTAGGGTCAGTTGCAGGAGACCAAGAGAATCTGATGGTGTATCCATCTTCGAGGAGAGCTCTAGCATTGGCGGGCATCGTAGGACTGATTGTGTCGTCTCCTGGAGTAGTTATGTTGGAAGTTGTGATCGAGACAGCGTTCGAAGTAGTCACCTGCCCTATGGAGTCCGTGGCCTTCGCCGTCACAGAATATGAGCCGTCGGAGACAGATCCTGAATTCCATGGTTGTTCGTATGGATATGAGCTGTCTGTAGCTACGAGAGCTCCATTTACGAAGAACTCAACTTTATTTACTCCCTTGTCATCTGACGCTGTAGCTGTGAGGTTGATCGTTCCTGTGACTCTCTGACCTCCTGTAGGAGAGGTCAATGAAACTGTAGGAGGATTATCTGTGACTACGACAGAGCCAGTGTATTCGTAAGCTCCTCGATCCCAGAGGCCGTCTGATCCTCTAGTCTTACCCAATGCATCCAAATTGTATTTGTCCTCACCAGTACAACTGACCAATGAACAAATGTTAGTTCCTGGCCATCCTGGTATTCCTTGAGACAACTTGAAGCTCTCAGGAGTATTTCCGGAAGAGTTTACAAATGGATTGAAGCTTTCATATATAGTCGCGCAACCATCCGCACCAAGTCTTATATTCTCATTCGCAGTCTGATTCATGGTGCATTGGACTGTGCTATTTCCCCACCAATTGAAATCGTGAGTGGGAGGATTCCTGACTCCTTCTCCTCCATATTTCACATTGTTATATATGAGCGCACCAGTTACAGCTCCTCCACCGCTTATCGGTCCGTAAGTATTGTTGAAGGTGTTATTGAATATTTTCCAGTTAGAGCAAGTCGTACCGTTGCAAGCTATTGAAGTCCCATTTTGGAAGAAGTTACCATAGATTCTCACATTGTCAGATGTTCCAGCATTCATGACAAAACCTCCGCTTGAAGGAGACTCAGATATATAGTTCCATCGAAACTGCATATTATTCATGCTCCAAACAACGATCATCTCGCAATGCTGGTTTACATTTGCCACAGACATTCCGCAGATATTCCCGGAATAGTTGTATTGGATCGTTATCCCTGTACCGCTTCTCAGAAGGAACGGGAGTGCTCCCAAGTTGTCGAAGTAGTTATATTCGAATGTAGAATTGTTCAATGTCGTGCTGTTGTAGATGGCATTGGATCCCACTTGAAAGGCTTCGGTGTTCCCCGTCTGATTGAAGTAGACATGGCGCACTTTTACATTGGACAGACCAGAACCGATGTTCACATAATTCACGTTCGTCCCAGCAGGACTTGTGAATTCTATTCCATGGCCAGAAGTCCAACTACCCGGACCGCCTCCAGTTACCCCATCTAGATCAATGTATCCTTTCTGAACATCAAAGGTTCCGGTAAATACAGCTTTTCCGTCACCTAACGTGTCAGACCAACCAACAGAAGAACCGTGTTGAGTAGGTGTAGCTTTTTTGATATATACCATCTGTGTTCCTGACTCCGCATCATCAAAAACATAGGAACCATAATTTCCTTCAGAGATGTAATAAGTAGAACCTCGAGTGAGCGTTGCAGGCAATCCCGCGAATGCATTGTTCCAATCAGCACCGTTCTTTAATCCCGCTCCTGAAGGTGTGACGTGGCATGTAGTTGTGCAACCCGAGACGGTCGCTCCACCACCCACTCCTGGTGCTTCGGTTCCATTCATAAATCTATATCCAGCAGGTATAGCCTCATACGATTGACTAGGATTCAATGGGTTGAACGGTGGCCATGCAAGGTCTCCGAAGAAAGAGGGCTTTGAAGTTCTGTACAAAGAATTTGGCAAAGTTGCGCCATTCAAAGACTCCTCAGCTTTGATGCTGTTCGTACTTGCTCGCCAATTTCCTTTGAAGATCGTGGAGGCTTTTACGTCGAGGTCCAACTGCTGATATCCAGAGGCTCCATGAGCAACAGTCATACCTGTTTCTGGAGTCCAATCTTCCCAATAAATTCCTCTGCTAGGTTGAACCTCTCCAGATGAATAGCTGTTTCCAATATTAGGTTGTCCATAATTTTCGCAGTCTGTTGTGTTATAAGAACTTCCTAGAATATTTCCTACAATGTTGGCATTCCTAGTAAATCTCTTCAGACTCAAACAATAATTTGCTGCACCAGACTGACCGTAATCTGGGTATCCATAGCCTGTAAGCCAGTTACGATAAACTGTATCCTCAGAAGATCCGCCGAAATACCCGTCAGAAATAAAGTTCGGAGATATATTTCCCTCAAACAAATTGTGTGAGTTGTGAGGAGCATGGTTAGCGTCAATACCATGCCAACCATTTGCTTTGTTTATGAAATTATAAGCAATGACATTTCCAGAAGCCCCATCTTCAAGTTCCATATTGGGCATTATTTCTCTGAAAATGTTGTCTTCTATGAGACAGCCTGAGGATGTGTGCAATTTGACGCCTGAACCTCTCGGCTGATCCGACCTGTTCGCAGCATCGCTTATACTGTGCCTCATCTCGCAGTTCACATTGTTAGCAAGATAGACGTTGTAATTTGTAGATCCTTTGATCCTCACATCCTTGATCCAAGAACCGTAAGTAGACATGAGAAATATTCCGTAGGTGAATGATGGACTGGTGTCGCCATTTACAGTGAGACTTTCAACTCCTATGAAGTTGGACTGTTGAGTTGCAACACGGGCCATTGTCTTTACATTTGAATAGTCCCTATACAAAGGAGGGTATATGGAAAGAGTATTGCCATTCTTAGCTGTGATCCTTACCCATTGTCTCTGCAAAAGAGGATTTAGATTTACATCTATTACCGGAATAGAGTTGTCGCTTTCCAAAAAGACGGCCATTATGTCTCCTACATCAAAATTTGTTGCATTGTTAAGAGTGATCGAGGTACTCCCTTTTTGTTTTCCTTCAGTCACTTCTGGCCAAGTCGAGGCATACCACTCCCATTCATAGCCTGAGCCAAATTGGATGCAGTAGCTTGCTGTTCTACAGTCGATCAAGGTCTTGTCCATACCTGCACCTCGGAGAGTTATATTACTCTTGGGATTCCAACCAAAGCTTCCAATATAACCATTCTGTTTGGATAGGAGATATTTTCCTTCAGGCAAATAAACGACGCTATTTGCTGGTGCTTGTGAGATGGCGAGATTTATTGCGTCAGTAGCATCTACAGAACCTGTTTTATCAGCATTGTATGGCGCCTGTGTGACATCTATGATATTCGTTCTGTTGGCAGAAACTGCTTCTATACCTCCGGGTACGCCGACAGTATCTCCTGCTTTCCAGTCAACGACTCGATCGGTAGGTATTATCGAACTTACCGCAGACACCTGAGCCAACTGAGCAGTTGACGCATAGCTCATTTCTAAAGAAGTTTGAGTCGTAACGGCGACAGTAGTTACGAGCACCGCAAGTGCGTAGCTTGCTAGCAATGACGCATGGTGAAGTTTGAAGTTTTGCATTCCTATAGTATACCAACATACACACACGTTTCCCACAAGTTATCTCCAGAAACAGCCTTTAAATGTCCGACTTTTGAGGTCCGCGGACTCCGTCTACATTCAAGGGAGGCGGTATACCCTTCGGAGCTCTAAAGCCGTTTACATTCACACCCTTTGAGCTCAGGGTTTTGGTCATAGAAACTCCAGTCTTGTCTTCGATCCTCGACAGAACAATGATAACCGCAACAGCCGCTACTATTGTCGGAAATTCTTGCACTCCGGGAACGATCTCCCCTACGAGAGATATGAGTCCAGGCACTGCCCTCCTCCAATTGATAAGCCCCAATCCGCATTTCCAAAAATATAGAGCTGCTCCTAGCCAAAACATCCATCCAATAAAAGTTCCGACGAAAGGAATCAAAGTCAAACCATCAACAACAAGAGCGACTGCGAGTATAAATAACGCTCCCAGAGTTCCAATCCTGTATTTCTTCTTCATAGCTTGATTATACCAGACGAGTTAAAAGAGTCTTTTCCAATTCGAGCTCCATATTCAAGATCCCGCGATGACCATTGTGATACATCCTAACTAAATCCGTGGTCAGAGCACCAAGCTCATGTTTGGAAAAGTTCGATGAGAACCTCTTGGATTTGCTAAATACAAATGGATTTAGATCTGTTTCTTTTGCGCTTGTAGCCTCAGAGGCAACTGCGATGCACTTCAACTGCCAGAATAAAGTACCGATAATATTTTCAGTCTCGATTCCCGCATCGATGACTTCACGGTATAAGCTCCACGATTTATAGGCATTCTTTGAACCCACAGCATCGGCCAAAGCAAAAACTTCAGCGCCAGGTTTTTGAAAACTTTCACTTCTTTCAGAAATCACAACCTTTTCCGCATGCTTCTCGATGCCTTTTGAGAGATCCGCTTTGACCTTTCCTTCTAGCATGATGAAAATGTTGGAAGACTCCTTGAGTGCCTCCAAATATTCAGGGATGATCTCGATCGCTAGCTCATTTTCAGAGACTCGATCTAAAAATATTATATATTTCTGCGAGAACAAACCTTGACCGCCCAAATGGCTCTGAAGCAAGTCTAGACTCCAATTGTCAGCATTGATCTGTTCAAATGCGGCATCTGGTCTTCTGGCTATAAGAGAAGAGATGAGCGACCTCGCCTTCTTGTGAGAGCCTGCCCTGTCAGATCCATGAAAGACGTATAGCATGATACTAGTATATACCACATAAAAAAAGACCTCCACTTGTGGAGGTCCTGAACGGACGACAAAAGATCTAAACGACCAAGACGACTGGATAGATCTCGACTCTGGGTAACTTTGGTTGTCTAGGAACAGCGACATGGACCACGACGTCAGCGATGCCCTGCTGAGTGTCGTTGTGCACTGCGATCACCCCTTGGATCTCGTCATCTTTATACAGAGTACCGGTCAAAGTTTCCATATCAAAACCTTTGATGTGATATTTGCCCTGGTTAAAATGGTAGCTAACCGTTTTCGATATTTCCTTTCTTGATATCTTTCCTTTGTAAGGAAAGACCCACTTTGTACCCAATGTAGAATCATGAATTTTTTCAGCCCTACACTTGAGCCGTTTTGCTAAAACCCTAACAAATCTTTCTATTTGATTGTGCATAGCCAATAATTAGCGACGATTGAAATTCATATATATTTCATTGTGTAGTAATAAAAAGCGCAACAACATGAAATAGTAATCGCGTGACAGGATTTGTATTGGAACTTATTTGAGCTTTCCCCAATTTTCGCCCAGAGAATAGCTGGCTTTCAAGACAACACCTTGCGTCTTGGCTGGATCAATCACGCATTCCATGATCTCTTTTATTTTTGGACCGACTTTTTCGGCAATGTCAGATTTGATCTCATATATCAATTCATCGTGCACTTGCAGTAGTGGAAAGACCGAGTCTTCGAACCCTTCTTTTTTTAGATATTCATCTATCATTACCATCGCGAGCTTGATTACGTCAGCTTCAGTGCCTTGAATAGGAGCATTTATGGCCATTCTCTCAGCTCCGGCTTTTATGTATGGGATCTTTGACTTGATGCCTTCGAAATATCTCCTCCTGCCAAAGAAAGTTTCCGTATAACCTTTGCGCTCTGTATCAGCCTTTATACGATCAAGATATGATGCGAGTGTCGAAAAAGACTGGAAATATTCTTCATAGAATTTCTGGGCGGCTTCTCTCGATGTTCCGAGATTCTGCTTCAAAGCCATGACACCCATACCATATATAATGCCGAAATTGATGACTTTGGCTTGGCGCCTCATTTCGGGAGTCACTTCGTTTAGAGGGACTCGGAAGACTTGGGAAGCCACGCTCGTGTGAACATCTTCTCCTTTTTTGAATATGCTGATCAATTTCTCATCGCCAGAAAGGAAAGCTGCGATCCTGAGTTCCATCTGTGAATAGTCAAATGCCGCCAAGCTAAAGCCCTCGCTCGCCACAAAAGCTGATCGGATCGCTCGGCCTAGACCGGACTTGATGGGGATATTCTGCAGGTTCGGGTCTTTCGAAGCCATGCGTCCGGTCGTAGTGCCTGAAGGAACAAAATCAGTATGCAGCCTATTTTCTTTGTCGAGCAAAGGAGGTATCGCATCTATATAAGTAGATAGGAGCTTTTGCAGTTCACGATGCTCGAACAAAAAAGGCACTATTGGGTGTGCATCCCTCACCTTCTCGAGCTCAGATTCGCGAGTGGAGCGAGCGCCTCCTCCAGTTTTCTTCATGTTCTTGCCTTTGATTCCGAGCTTGTCGAAGATGATCACCCCGAGCTGTTTCGGAGAATTGATGTTGAACTCTTCCCCAGCCAATTCCCAGATCTTCTTTTCTAGCTTCGTCAGTTCTGTGTGATATTGCTTTGAGAGCCGAGCCAGCTCTTTTGTGTCTATCATCACTCCCCTTTTTTCCATTCTATGAGTGATGGGTATGAGAGGAAGCTCTATTTCATTGAAAACCCTCTCGAGATTCCTATTCTTGAGCTCCATCATCACAATCTCTTCCGCTTTGTCGAAATCATTTGTCCTAGCAAAATTCAAAATATCTTCTAGGCCAGGGTTTGTACTATTGGATTGAATAAGCCATAGAGCAGTTCCAACTTTTTCTACTCGTAAAGGATCGACGATAGGAAGAACGGCGGAGGCAAGCTCCTTTTCTTTTTCCGTGACTATAGCTTCGACCTCACCTTCGGCTCTTGGCCAAGAATTGATCGCATTCACAAGCCTAGGCGCCAAAGTCCGAAACTCTAGATCGAGCCAGAGCTTTTTGGCTTTTTCAACATCTATATTGTCTTTGAATGTCTTCGCAGGCAACTCGAACTTTATAGGAACATCTTTTCTGATAGTCGCGAGCATCTTGCTGAACTCTGCTTCTTCTTTGTTATCTTTTAACAATTGAACAATGCGAGGTTTGATGCCAGCTTTTTCGAATAGAGATTCCTTACCAGCATCTAGAGCTTTGTACATATCTTCTATCGTTCCAAATGTTTTTATCAGATTGGTCGCAGTGACTTCTCCTATTCCTCTCACACCGATAATATTATCGGACGGATCTCCTCGCAGGCCCTTGTAGTCAGGGATAAGAAGTGGTCCAAATCCGTATCTCTTCATGACTGCGTTCTCATCGTACATGACCGTGTCATTGATTCCTTTCTTCAATGTATAGACCTGAACATCTTTTTCTCTTACCAGCTGGAGAGTATCCATATCACCTGAAGCAACGATGATCTCTAGATTTTCTTTGGTCTGTTTGGGTTGCATCTGTTCGCAAATAGTCCCAAGAATGTCATCTGCTTCAAATCCTTCTTCTGCGTATATGGGTATATTTAAAGCACCGAATATATCTCGTGAGCGTATCATTTGTGATATGAGATCATCCTCCGCTTTTTTTCTGCCAGCTTTGTAGTCTTTGTATATTTCGTGCCTATAGGTCGGACCTGCGAGGTCGTAACATGCGATCATATAATCTGGTCTCAGGTCCTCGACTATCTTGATGAGCATCGCAGATATACCATATAGAGCCCCTGTAGGTTCGCCTTTTGAAGTCGAAAAATCAGGCAAAGCGTGATACGCGCGATGCAAAATGGCGTGAGCATCCAGTAGAACCAATCCTTTTTTCTTGTGAGAAGATGCTTTAGGCATGGAGACATTGTACACCAATCGAACCTTGTTCCTTAGCTTCAAATTTTAGATGGGCATCCATCCCCACATTCTCTGGCCATTCGATCATTATGAGAATGGATGGATCGTGGGTGAATTGATCCAGATTTAGAACTTTCAATTCTTCTTTGGATGACAAGCGATATGCATCGATATGGACAAGGGTCTTGAATGTTTGATCTTTTGTCTTGTATATCTTCATAATCACAAAAGTTGGGCTGGTCACTTCTGCGTCAACACCTAGTTCCTTCGCAACCTCCTTCACGAAAGCCGTCTTCCCCGCACCGAGATGTCCAGATAATCCTATAATAGATGCGCCGTTTTTTGGCTCTTTCTTGATGTCAGAAAGCCACTTTTTGGCGATGCTTTGCGTATCCACGATCGATTTTGAGATGAATTCCTTCATGGATGGAATATAGGGTATAATAATACAAATGTCTATCACCTTTGACGAAGATAAGCAGAAACAAAAGCTAACTGACTTGCACCGCAAGGAGGAGGAAGACCTCGTCCAGATATTATCGAGCAAATATGGTGTTGACTATGTCAATTTGAACGTCACGCCTGTGAATGCGGACGCGATCCGCCTCATAGATGAGATGACGGCCAGATCAGCACTGGTGGCTTCATATCAGCTTATAGACAAAAAAGTCAGGATAGCCGCACGCAACCCGACAGATGAGAAAGTTACCGCCATTATAGATACCTTGAAAACAAAGGGTTATGTCCCAGAGATTTTCATTGCCTCTACATTCAGCTTGGAAAAAGTTTGGAAGATATACAAAGACCTCTCGTTCGCTTATGAGAGCAAAGCTGGATCTCTAGAAATATCAGCCGATGAAATAACTTCTATCGTAGACGAAGCAAAGAGCCTCCCTATGATCATCGAGCTTCTTCAGAAAACTTTGGCAGGTAAGAAGAGCTACAGGGTCTCGCGCATCCTCGAGACCATACTCGCCGGAGCTTTGGCTGTCGGCGCATCAGACGTTCACCTCGAACCAGAAGAAACAAATATCAGGCTGCGCTATCGACTAGATGGAGTCTTGCAAGAGGTCATCACCTTCGATAACGAAACATACTCTTTGGTATTGTCTCGCATCAAGCTCATCTCGGGGATGAAGCTCAACATCAAAAAGGATTCTCAAGATGGTAGGTTCAGTATCAGGCTAGAAAACGGCGACATAGAAGTCCGTGTTTCTCTTTTGCCTGGAGCTTACAATGAGTCCATAGTCATGCGTCTCCTCAACCCCAAGTCTATCAACGTCCCACTCGAAGAGCTCGGCATACCAGAAAAATTGCTCAAAGTGCTTATAGAGGAGATGAATCGTCCGGACGGCATGATACTCACGACTGGACCGACGGGCTCAGGAAAAACAACAACGCTATACTCGTTTCTCAAAAAGATCCATACCCCCGAAGTCAAGATCATCACGATCGAAGATCCTATCGAATATCACCTCCCCGGGATCGTTCAGACTCAAGTCAACGAAAAAGGCTACAACTTCCTAGAAGGGCTTCGCGCCGCGGTGAGGCAAGACCCAGACATCATCATGGTCGGTGAGATCAGAGACAGAGAAACGGCAGACATTGCGATCAACTCCGCTTTGACAGGACACTTGGTCTTCTCTACTTTGCACACAAATGACGCCGCAGGAACATTCCCTAGGCTCATCGATCTTGGTGTGAATTCAAAAGTTATAACTTCTGCGATTAGGGTAGCTATGGCACAGCGACTTACGAGACGCCTATGCAATGAATGCAAAAAAGAAATACCTCTTGAAGGGACCAACAAAGAAAGTATGGAAGCTATACTAAATGAAATCGAGGACAAATCTACTATTCCAGAGAACCGCACGAAGATGTGGCAGGCAATAGGATGCCCTAAATGCAACAATACTGGATACAAAGGCCGTATAGGTATATATGAGGCAGTTCTCACTGATCAAAAAATCGAAGATGCAATCGAGAGCAACCCTTCAGAACGAGAGATTTGGAATGCAGCAAAAGGCCAAGGCATCTTGACCATGAGACAAGACGGCGCGATCAAGATCCTAAATGGAGTGACAACACTTGACGAGCTAGAGAGAGTCATAGCTCTTTCCAATTAAAACCTTTGAAGATAACAATCCACAACCTGTCAATTGATTTTTAACTGTGGACAGGGGTAGGATGAATTTAGATTGAGACTCAAGTACGAGAATCTCTAAGCAATATCATATTGCATGATGCAGTATGCGAGGTAAAGTCCCGAGGATAATGCCAGTACGCAACGCAAGCGTTACAACCAATATGTCCTTAGCACTTTACCCAAACCTGGGAAGGCCATTGCTTAGAGGTTCACGGACTCGAAATATTCGCTTGCAAGATGCTGAACGGCTATATACTAGCATACCCTCTAATAAATGTCAAGAACAAGCACAAAAAATACAGCTGAGGATAAGGATATCGGATTTTTGGACCAAACCCTGCGTCCTTCACGTTGGAATGAATACATTGGCCAGAAAAACATAAAAGATAACCTCCATATACTTCTTACGGCAGCCAAAGAACGTGCTCACCCACCCGAACATATTCTTTTTTATGGACCTCCCGGCCTAGGGAAGACGACTTTGGCTCATCTTATTGCAAAAGAAACCGGTGCACAGATGAAGATTACGTCTGGCCCAGCAATTTTGAAGGTCGGAGACCTAGCTTCTATCCTGACCAATCTCTCATCTGGGGATATCCTGTTTATAGATGAGATACATAGGCTCAACAGGGCCATAGAAGAAGTCCTATATCCTGCCATGGAATCAGGCACATTGGACATCATCATAGGCAAAGGCCCCTCGGCTCGTACTATCCAGCTCGATCTACCCCCTTTTACTCTCATAGCCGCAACGACTAGGATAGCCATGATCTCCTCGCCTTTGAGATCTAGGTTTAGCGGAGGTGTTTTCAAGCTAGAATTCTATACAAACGAAGAGATCGGCCAAATAGTTGATCGCTCGGCCAATATTTTGCAGATAAAAGCTCACCCCGAAGCAGTCGTCGAGATAGCAAAAAGATCCAGATTCACTCCTCGAACCGCTAACTACCATTTGAAGAGGTGCCGTGACTATGCTCAGATCCACAAATCTGACTTATCGAGAGAAATTGTTGAGAAGGCCCTCACAATGCTCGGAGTCGATGAGATGGGACTTACAGGAGCTGATCGAGATATTCTAAAATCTATCATCACGAAATTCGGAGGGGGCCCAGTGGGATTGAATACTATAGCGGCTGCCCTTTCCGAAGAACAAGCGACGGTCGAGGAAGTCTACGAACCTTATCTCATCCAACTCGGTCTACTAAAAAGGACTCCTCGCGGAAGGATCGTTACAGACAAAGCATATTCCCATCTAGGAGAAAAAAGTGCAGCCAAGTTGCTTTAGTTTCATGCCATAGTTCTATTGAAATCTAGTTTTATGCAGTTCAAGTAGAGTTGCTTCTATTATTAATGATTAAATACTCACATGTCTGGACACAATAAATTTTCAAAGATAAAGCACCTAAAAGCCAAAAATGACGCACAGAAGAGCAAACATTTTGGCAAACTAGTACGCCTCATCACTGTCGAAGCCAAAGCTTCCAAAGGCAACCTCTCATCACCTGGTTTGGCAGCTGCTATCGACAAGGCTAGGAAAGAGAACATGCCAAATGACACTATAGATCGCGCCGTCAAAAAAGCCGTGACTGACAACAGCGCTGCTATGGAATCGGTTGTTTACGAAACATACGGACCTGGAGGTGTAGCTGTGCTCATAACAGCTCTTACAGACAACCGTAACAAAGCTTCCCAAGAGATCAAACATATTCTGACAAAAAACGGATATGAGCTGGCTTCTCCTGGTAGTGCGTCTTGGGCTTTCCAAAAAGTTAATGGCACGTTCGAAGCCACAACAACCATGCCTCTCGAGGACACAGATATCGAATCTCTCTCAAAGCTAGTCGAAGAATTGGAAAACAACGAGGACGTTCAAGAAGTATATACAAATGCCGAGTAAGGTGAACAATAAAAAATCCCCCTCAGGAGATGGTCAGATCAGGATAGTAGGGAGCGATCCGGGCTATGAGCGTTTGGGACTAGCTGTGATAACAAAGGACCCCTCGAAGAAAAAAGAGGTTGTTCTATATTCTAGCCACATACAGACTAGTGCCAAAGAGTCCATATATTCTCGGCTCAAGATCATAGGTGAAAGCGTGAGGAGAGTCATAAACAAATATTCCCCAAATGCCCTATCCATCGAGAACCTCTTTTTGGCCAACAACCAGAAAACTGCCATGAGAGTATCCGAGGCCCGAGGGATCATAATATATGAAGCTTGCTTGAAGGATATCCCTATTTTTGAATACACGCCTATGCAGATAAAAATGGCCATTACAGGCGATGGTTCGAGCGACAAAGATAGGATGATCAAAATGGTCCATTTGCTAGTTGAACTACCGCCAAAGAAGCGAATGGATGATGAGTATGATGCTATAGCCACCGCTTTGACACATAGCGCTCTCACAAAATCCCCTCTTTCCAAAAACACTCACTAATCTTGGATACACTCCAAGTCACTATCCACAGTATCCAATATTTGCAAAAAATAATATTTTTGTTACAACTATCACGCAAGCCATTAAAAATATAAAAAACAAGCTTATGGCAGTAAAAAGTGCACAAGCAAAAAGCCTAAAAAGTAAGAAAAGAGAAGAAGTAATCGGGATTCCAGAAAGTTTGGAAGAAGAGGCTCTCCCTGTGAGCAAGATCAAAGCACCCATCGAAGTGATCGAGGAAGAGGAAGAGGTTTTACCCCTACCATTAGAAGACAAAGCTGACCCATTGGCCGTAGAAGAAGAAACTGACGAATTTGCTGGAGATGAAATGGGTTTGGATGAAGAAATTGACCCCTTTGGAGATAAGTGGGAGAGTTAAGCACTCTCTGCTATAATCTTCATACATGCGTAAAGCAATCAAAAAAATCCCGTATTTGCGGGCTATTATCTATATTTTAGTTTCGATCTGCTTCATATCCTTTGGTCTCGGCGCACTCTGGGTATCTAGTTTGAAGATGCCAGATCTAAACTCATTCCAAGACAGGAAGATCATCGAATCCACGAAGATATACGATCGAACGGGCACAATTCTCCTCTATGATACGGGTACAAATGCCAAGATGACATTCGTACCTATTTCAGACATATCCCCTTTCGTTCAAAAAGCAGCCATCGCCATCGAAGACTCAAATTTTTATACGAATTACGGAGTTGAGCCGAGCTCTATCATCCGCGCCCTCCTCAAAGACGTCACGACTGGCGAATTCGCTCAAGGTGCATCTACTATTACCCAACAAGTCGTCAAGAACTCCCTTCTTACAAAAGAAAAGACCATAACCAGAAAGATCAAAGAGTTCGTTCTGGCTTTGAAGCTCACCCGCATGATGACGAAAGATCAGATCTTGGAAATATACCTAAATGAAACTCCGTTTGGAGGTACTCTATACGGTGTCGAAGAAGCCAGCCAAGAATTCTTTGGGAAACAAACAAAAGATGTGACTCTGGCCGAATCCGCTTATCTTGCAGCTATCCCTCAAGCTCCGACTTTTTATTCGCCTTATGGCCCAAATAGAGAGAGATTGGACGCTCGCCAAAAATTAGTCTTGAGCCGAATGAAAACACTCGGATTCATAGACGAGGATCAATACCAAGAAGCGCTAGAAGAAAAAGTTATATTCAACGGACGTGAAGCAAAGGGTATACGCGCTCCACACTTCGTCATGTTCGTTCGTGAATATTTGTACCAGAAATACGGCGAAGATGCTGTACAAAGCGGAGGATTGAAGGTGATCACCACATTGGACTACAAGATGCAACAAAAAGCAGAGGATGTAGTCGTCAAATTTGGCGAGAGTCTCGCCAACAATTTCAATGCGAGCAACACTGCAATGATCGCCATCGATCCAAAAACTGGAGATATCTTGACTATGGTAGGCTCAAGGAATTACTTCGATAACACTATAGACGGCAATTTCAACATTACTTTGGCCAAAAGACAACCTGGTTCGACATTCAAGCCTATAGTCTACGCTACAGCATTCAAGAAAGGCTACACCCCAGAAACTGTTCTCTTTGATGTTGAGACTGAGTTCTCTATGTACTGCACCCCAGAAGGCAAACCAAAAAATCCAGCCGACGACCCTGAAAAAGTCTGCTACTCACCAGATGAATATGATCATATATTCGAAGGGCCTATGAGCATCAGGAGGGCGCTAGCTCAATCCAGGAACATCCCGGCTGTAAAAGCTTTGTATTTAGCGGGGATAAGATCATCTATCCAAACAGCTCAAGACCTCGGTATAACATCGCTCACAGACCCAAATAGGTATGGACTGACACTAGTGCTAGGAGGTGGAGAGGTCTCGCTCCTTGAGCTTACCAGCGCCTATGGAGTATTTGCGAATGATGGAGTCAAAAATCCTTACAGGTCGGTTCTAGAAATAACTGATAACAAAGGAAATCTTCTCGAAAAATCAGAGCTCAAATCAAATATAGCCATTGAGCCGGAGATCGCCCGCCAGATATCCAGCATTCTTTCAGACAATTCTGTGCGAATGAACAGCTTGAAGCCTATAGCCCAGAGCGCCGGAAGAACAGTTGCTATAAAAACAGGTACCACAAACGACTATAAAGATGTTTGGACTGTCGGATATACGCCAAACTTGGTAGTTGGGGCTTGGGCGGGAAACAATGACAATACACCTATGAAACAGAATGTGGCAGGTCTCATCATATCCCCTCTTTGGGCGGCTTTCATGGCACAAGTCACAAATACATTTCCTCCAGAAGAATTTCAAACACCTCCAACTCCCCCAACAGATGGCAAACCTGTTCTCAGAGGAATATGGCAAGGTGGAATATCATACAAAGTCGATAGTATATCTGGAAAGTTAGCCACAGAATACACTCCTAGTGAAACTCTCAAGGAAACTGTTTTCAATGGAGTCCACACGATTCTGCATTGGGTCAATAAAGATGATCCAAAGGGACCAAATCCAACAAATCAAAGAGAAGACTCACAGTATGAGTATTGGGAATATGCTGTGAGAAAGTGGTTCAATACTTGGCAACAAAGCAATCCTGGCTTCAAAGAAGCGACGAATATCATCATGCCTACAGACAAAGACGACGTCCATGGTCCTGGAAAAAACCTGAATATCATTATCACGTCTCCAGCTCAAAATTCCGAAATCGACCCCAATTCAAGGCTCAATATACAGATAAAAACTGAAGGTAAGCTTTCCGCAAAGAAAACTGACGTCTACATAAATAACAAATTCATCATGACAGCAGAATCAAATCCTTTGGATTTCTCGCTTATCCCTGCTGATGTTTCAACATTAAATAACAGCAATACTCTAACCGTCATAGTCATTGATGAGGCTTTCAACAAATCAGAAGCTAGTGTGAACTTCACTGTAAAAAAATAATTATCTGATATCCACAATCCTTTTGGCGCTTTGTCTCTCTGCGATCTTTTTTAATATTGCTACTTTCTTCAAAAAAATAGTGCTTTTGAGCGCAGATGAAGCTCTATCCAAAAAAACCGTTCCTGACTTGATTTTGATCGAATCCAAAGGCACTTCACTACCAGTTACTTCTTTGATAACCTCAACTATCATCTGATGTACAAAAATCTCCTGAGCAAAGGAGTTTTTTATTCTTTTGAAATAGTCGCTTATTCCGAACATATTAACGGTTCATCGGCATGACCAAGTACATGAATGTTTGATCCCCAGAGACAGGACGCACTACCAATGGCCTATTCAAGCCTCCAAACTGCAAGGAAACACTATCTGCATCTATTGATTGGAAGCAATCAGCTATATATTTGTAATTGAAATTTATCTCCATTTTGTCACCAGATAATGCAGCAGCAACATCTGTCACATTCTCGCCAACATCACTATTCCTTGGTTGAATGGCGAAGTTTTTGCCTTTAGGGTCTATTTCTAGGTGCACTTGATTGAACTTATCAGAAAAAATGTTGGATATTTTCAAGGAATTGATGAGATCTTGTTTTAGAATAACTGCTTCTGTTGAATAACCCTTGGGGATAATCTGTCTATAATCAGGAAAAACACCATCTATGATCCTTGAAACGATATAAATGTCTCCTGTTTTGAAAGATATCAGGTTTTTATTTATACAAACAGAAACAGAATCACCTATATTTTCTAAGACT
>CAZJQW010000008.1:0-16290 GCA_964548575.1 uncultured Candidatus Saccharibacteria bacterium | reverse complement strand
GCTATGATGGATGTATTAAAAGCACCGGAGTGCCATATGTGGTGGACGAATACATTTCCTTGACTTAGAAGTGCGGCTCTGTTAACATGCTTCCAAGCTCTCATGAGCATATTTTCTCCGTCTTTTGAATGGAAGATGAGTCTTCCATTTTAATTTCGCCGAGAACACTCAATTTCAATGTCAAGATCACTAAAGAAAGGACCATACGTGGATGAGAAGCTTATGAAAAAGATCTCAGGAAAAAAGCCCGCTCAAATGGGCTCTATTAAGACATGGGCACGAAGGTCTCAGATCTCACCAGAGATGGTAGGCTTTACGTTCGGAGTCCACAATGGCCGCGCACATATAGATGTATTCGTAACCGAGGATATGGTAGGACACCGCCTCGGTGAATTTTCGCCTACACGCAAGTTTGTCCGACACGGAGGTAAGATGCAAAAGGAGATCGAGGCCAAGGCCAAGGAGGCAGAGATGACAGCCGCAAAATCAGCTAAGGAAGCAGCTACAGGCGTAGCCGCAAAGAAATAATACAAAGCCATGATCACCGCATCCCTCAAGAATCACCGAATATCGCCTCGCAAAGTCAGACTGGTCGCAGATCTCATTCGCGGAAAGTCAGTATCTGAAGCTCATGATATTTTGACTTACACGATCAAGAAGGCGACTTCACCTTTGAGCGATCTTTTGGATTCCGCAGTCGCAAATGCCTCTCACAATTTCAAGATCGACAAAGCTGACCTCTTCGTAAAGGAGATCAGAGTCGATAAAGGATATGTTTTGAAGCGTCACATGCCAGTCTCTAGGGGCTCAGCTCATCCTATAAAGAAGCGAACCAGCCATGTTCTTTTGGTTTTGGCCCCAAAGGCAGAGAAGAACGCAAAGATCGAAGCAAAGACACAAGATAAGACCTCAAAAGCTTTGAAGTCCGAAAAGAAAGACAATACAGTTAAAACACCTAAGAAAACAAAGAACAATCAATAACATGTCTCATACCGTTCATCCATATTCTCATAGGCTAGGAATCATCCGCGACTGGAAGAGCCGCTGGTTCCAGACGCATGCGAACTATCGCAAGTCTTTGAAGGGCGACCTCATCATACGAGAGTTCCTTCAGAAGCATCTCCGTGCAAATTATATTGGTGGCATAGATATAGAGCGCAATCAAAAGACATTGAGGGTCATAGTCAAGACTTCACGACCAGGTATGCTCATCGGCAAGGCTGGTGATGGTGTCGCCAAGCTTCGAGACAGGATCCTCCGCTTGCTCCGAGACAGCAAGATAGCTTTGAATGGACAAGAGCTCAAGATCGACATCGAAGAAGTTCGAAGCCCAGAATCCAATGCCGCTATTGCCGGAATGATGATCGCAGAAGCTCTCGAGAAGCGTTTGCCATTTAGACGCGTTTTGAAGCAGACCATCGAAAAGGTCATGGCTAACAAAGACGTCCAAGGCATCCGTATCCGCCTCGGAGGAAGATTGGGCGGAGCCGAGATCGCAAGGAGCGAGGAGCTCAAGAAAGGCAGGATTCCTCTTCAGACCCTTCGTGCAGACATCGAATTTGCTCGCGAGAAAGCCCATATGACTTATGGAGATATAGGTATCAAGGTCTGGATATACAAAGGCGAGATCTTCAAGAAAGACCAGCAAGGAAAATAAGACTAATTCACCACCATGTTATTCCCGAAAAAAGTAAAACATCGAAAATGGTTCACGATGCGCATGCATCCAGAGAAGGAAGCTGCACATGCAGATACGCGAGGCGTTGACCTTGCTTTCGGTTCTTTTGGATTGAAAGCTATGGCCTACGCCAGGATCACATCAAACCAGATAGAGTCTGCCCGAAAAGTTATAGCCAGATATGCAACAAAGTCCGGAAAAGTTTGGATACGTGTTTTCCCTGACCATCCTTTCACTCAAAAGCCAGCCGAAGTAAAAATGGGAAAGGGTAAGGGAGATCCAGTAGGCTTTATCGCAGAGGTCAAGCCGGGTAGGATCATGTTCGAGATCGACGGAGTCGAAGCGGCCATTGCCTCCGAGGCATTGAGGAAAGCCGGAACCAAGCTCCCAGTAAAGACAAAAGTAGTCAGCCGAGCATAATACTATTTACCGTCATGAAAATGAAGGAAATCACAAATAAAACGAGCGCAGATTTGAATAAGCTTCTTGGAGACAAGAAGGAGGCTTTGAGAGTCTTCCGATTTGGCGGAGCAGGCGCAAAGACAAAGAACGTCAAAGAAGGCAGAGCCTTGAAGAAAGACATCGCAAGGATCATGACGGCCCTCACCGCAATGAAGAAAGCATAAAAGCCCGAAATACGAGTTAACTGGACAATACACAACATTTCAAGTAGTATCACAAATCACATGGCAACGACAAAACCAACAATTGAAGCAAAGACAGTAGCCAAAGCCGAGCCAAAGCGCCAGGTATTTTCAGGCATTGTTGTTTCGGACAAGATGAAGGATACGGCAGTCGTTGAGATTCGCCGCTATGTGAAGCATGCCAAGTACCAAAAGTTTCAGAACAAAAAGACAAAGCTCATGGCTCATGACGTTGGCAATACAAAGAAAATAGGGGACAAAGCCACGATCGAAGCCTGCAAGCCTATTTCAAAGAACAAGGCCTTCAAGGTGATCGCCTAAATATAAGACCATGATACAACCACGATCAATCGTTAATATCGCTGATAATTCTGGAGCCAAAGTAGGCCGAATCTTCAAAGTGCTCGGTTCATCGAAGAAGCGCTATGCAGAGATAGGCGAGGTAGTCGTTCTCTCTGTCCAAAAAGCTGAGCCAAGAAAGACCATCAAGAAAAAAGATGTTTTGCATGCCGTTGTAGTCCGCCAACTGAAACCTGTTCGCAGGAAGGATGGCTCATATATCCGCTTTGACGAAAATGCAGTGGTCATCATAGAAAAAGACAAGAAGGAACCTATTGCCGGACGCATATTCGGCCCGATACCTCGTGAAGTCGGCGAGGCAGGATTCAAGACGATCGCTTCTAGAGCGCCCGAGATCGTATAATTTCAATATCATGAATGTAAAGAAAGGAGATACAGTTGTAATACTTACTGGAGATGACAAAGGCAAGACCGGAAAGATCGTGAAGGCATTCCCTGCTACTTCTCAGGTTGTCGTCGAGGGAATCAACGTGATCAAGAAGCATCAAAAATCTCGAAAACAGGGACAAAAGGGCCAGGTAGTCGAGCGTCCGATGCCAGTTCATATTTCGAATGTTGCGAAGAAAGTATAATATCTAGAAAAGCAGAAGAAAAAACCATGGCATACAAAACAGTACAAGATCTAAATAAAGAATCATTCAAGGCTTTGAAAGAGCCCCTAGCTCTCAAGAACCCGATGCAAGCTCCTCGCCTCGTCAAGGTCGTTGTTTCAAACGGTTTTGGTTCAGTCAAAGACAAGAAGAAGATCGAGCTCATCGCCGATAGATTGGCCAAGATCACTGGCCAGAAGCCGGCTGTTCGAGCTACGAAGAAAGCTATCGCTACATTCAAAACTCGTATGGGAGATCCGGTTGGATATCAGATCACATTGAGGGGTAATAGGATGAACGAATTTTTGGACAGGCTCATCCATGTCGCTTTGCCACGAACAAAGGACTTCCGCGGACTTTCTAGAGATTCGATTGATGATATGGGAAATTATACTTTTGGGATCAAAGAACACACTATCTTCCCTGAGACTGCCGATGAAGACCTCAAAGATGTTTTTGGTTTTGCTATAACGATCGTGACTACTTCGAGAGAAAAGAAGGCTACTTTGGCTTTTCTTGAACATATTGGCTTGCCTTTGAAGAGAGAAGAGGCGAAGAAATAAGGACGGCAGCTGGGGGGTTGCACTATTTCTCCTGGTGGTCTATCGTTCAAACGTACGTTTGAACGTTATTTCGTGGTAAACCGCCTAGATTCTTGAACGCCAATTTTGACCATTTCTCATTCAAACGCATGTTTGAATGTTCGCATGGGGTAATATATGATGTACCCCCGAGCCCGCACTTCCTGCTAAACGCGCCCGCCCATGTTTCAGGCCCGCGCTCAGGGATTGTAAAGGTGGTATGGATAGCACTACTTAATAGTAAAAAACGTCGAATACAACATGAAAGAAATTTCTGCAAAATTATTGGCCATTGGTGATAAAAACCGTTTGGATATTATGGAAATTATCTGGACAGGGGGAAAATTTTGCGTGACCGATATTGCAGGAGAACTTGAGTTAAGCGTGGCAGTTGTATCTCATCATTTGAATGTTCTTGCCGATCATGGATTTGTTAAGTCATTCAAGGAAGGGAAGAGGAAGTGTTATATTCCGGAGGAGTCTCATTTCAACAATCAAATTAAAAGATTAATTTTTAGCAATAATTAGCAAATAATTTACAAAATATTATGTCTAACGTCATTCATGCAAAGGGTAGCGATTTCCATAAAGCAGTGATCATCAATAAAAGGCCAGTTTTGGTAGATTTTTGGGCACCCTGGTGCAGGCCGTGCATCATGATGGGCCCAATTCTGGACGACCTAGCAGGCGAGCTAAAAGGTAAAGTAGATATAGTGAAAGTTAATATTGAAGAGCCAGAGAACCAGGAATTGGCCCAGCAATACGAGATCAGAAGTATTCCAAATATGAAGCTTTTCAAGGACGGCGTTTCCATTCACGAATTCGTCGGCTTGATATCCAAAAACCCTTTGAAGGAAGAGATCGAGTCTCTGTTGAAATAGGAGAGTTTCAAGAATTTCTAAAGGTCAATAGCTGCACCTACATGGCAGCTATTTTCGTATATATATCGGAGAGATAAGATAGGACATTGAAAAGAAGCGAAGCTAAATTTAGTGATGGATCGGCTTATGACCATATTACCAGTACTCTCAGTCGCTTATTGTTTGTCCCCACGTTCATAAGCCCCGATTCCCACACCACTTTTTTCTTCCCACTTCATTTTCTTTGCCTTTCTCCTTATCTCCTTTTGTTCCTTTAATTTCTCTCTTGTTCTTTCTCTTTCTCAGACCAACCTGGACCTCACGGTTCAGGTTTTTTCTATTAATGACCTGCTATTCTGTATGAGTTTGCCGTCCTTAGGCAAAGTTTTCTTGACTATTGTATAATTCTTAACATGAATAAACTCAGATTGGAGCATGCTGCTTTGCTTGCAAGCTTTGCTCTAGCGGTCCTTGTTGGATCTATATTATTATCATCCGGTTCTATTTATAGACAGGTAGCTATCGACCAGAATGTAGTTTTGTCACAGGTCTCTCCAAGATCTCAGACAGCTGCACTGGATGGGGCAGACTCAGGCCTCGTGGCTTGGTACAAATTTAATGAGACAAGCGGTACGACTGCTACCGACTATTCCGGTAATGGTAATGTAGGTACGCTCGTGAATGGACCTACTCGTGTAGCAGGTAGGATGGGAAGTGGGGCATTGAGTTTCGATGGCACGAATGATTATGTTGACACTGGAAAAGATTTTTCTGATATAGTAACAAGTCAGTCGAAGACTATATCAGCGTGGGTCAAACCTAGTGCAGCTTCTTCTGGATACCCGATCTGTTTGGTCCGTACATATGGTGCGACTTGTGGATTCGCATTTAGGCCTATGAATACATGGGCTGGGTCATACTGGACTACTACTGCAGGTAGCATCGCGTCTAATTCTTCTGTCGCTGTAGGCCAGTGGACATTTCTTACTCTTGTGCAATCTGGATCGTCAGTTGTTCTTTATGTGAACGGCGTATCAGTTGGAACTGCTAATGATGCAGGATCAGCCGAGGGTTCATTTGCAAATCTTTTGATTGGTGCTCGTAACAATTCTGGCACAAGCGAAGACTCCTTCAATGGTTCTATAGATGATGTCCGTATTTACAGTAGAAATCTTTCTGCAGCTGAAGTTGGATCATTGTATACTCTCGAATCTGATAGTGGGGGTGATGGAACAGTAATCAACCCGCAGACTTGCTCTTCATTTACATATTCATCATGGTCGACTTGTACGAGTGGTAGTCAGACGAGAACGGTAGTGTCTTCTTCACCAAGTGGTTGTACAGGTGGAACGCCAGTAACTACACAGAGTTGTTCTGTTGTGGTTGATCCTCTTCCTACGACCAACGAATATTATGTCTCTCCGACAGCATCCTCAGGAAATGGTTCAAAGGCAAGTCCGTGGGGGATCTCTCAGATTCCTTGGACGACTTTGGCAGGGAATAATAGCACCTTGTATCTAATGGGCGGAACATATACAAGAGAACTTACGATAGAACATCGAACCCAGGATACTCGTCTATATGTCAAACCATGTTCCGCTTCTCCGAATCCTTCAGGTTGTGATGGTCTAGTTTTATTCCAGAGATCTGCTCCGACGGATGTTCAAAGACCATCTTGGACCATGTCTATCTCCGGACACAATGTCACGATAGATGGCAGGAGATCTTCTACTGACTCATCTCGCAATATCAAATTGATACCGGGTAATAATAAGGGCTACATGGCATATTCTCTGAATCAGATCGGCAACATTGTACAGTATCTCGAAATCACTGGTATGGAAGATCATGAACCTTATTGTGGTGGAGGAGCATGTAGTGTATATGCTATGGAGGCGCAACTTCAGGGAAGTGGAAATGAGTTCGCTTATAACTACCTCCATGACAATCATGGACATGCCGATATTATTGCTTCAGCAAATACGGATGCTTATGGTGTGATGAAAATACACCACAATGTAATAGAGAGTGGTACGGTGAACTATGCTATGACGGGCCGTGGAACTGATTTCTATAACAATAGATTAGATCTCACGAATGCACGATTGATATACGATGGTATTCACAGTTATTCACCAGATGGCATACGTTATTTCAGGATATTCAACAATGAGTTTATTAACGATAACAGTGTGCCGGATCAGTCGATTTTCCTAGAAAATGCTTCGACTGCAGGAGCCAAGACTGAGCATTTGAGGATCTATAATAATGTTTTCAGAAATAAAAATGGTGGTACTGGAAGTTCTGTAGGTATCGCTTTGGAAAATTATGATGGAAACGGTGGGGTAGATGATGTATATATAGTAAATAATACATTTTCTGGTTCCGGTTTTATGCCAATCAGAATGTACACCGGAGTAGGCAGGTCAGTAGCGTACACAAATTTCAAAGTTGAGAATAATATTTTCAACAATACTGCTCTAGATATCAGCGTAGAAGGTGCTGGCCTACAATGGTCAAGTGAATCTGCCGCGACCAATGATAATAACCTTTATTATCACCCAACTGCTAGTGGCCGTTTCAATTGGTTGTCATCTCCTGGTGGAGTTATCAAATCATATTATAGTGTTTGCGCATCAGGATGTACTTGGACCACAGACCATCCTACATTTACGCATAATGTGAACGGTAATCCGCTGTTCGTATCTGCATCCGATCTAAACTTGCAAGCAACATCTCCTGCCATCAATCGTGGCAAGGATGTCTCCTCGTATTCAAACATGGATGCTACTAGAGATATCAATGGCGTCCTTCGTTCACAAAATGGAGGCTGGGATATAGGCGCGCATGAATATTCGAACGGGACTCCGGTAGTTACCAACGAATATTACGTTTCTTTGAGTGGAAATGACACTAACCCTGGAACTTCAGCATCACCTTTCAGGACTATACAGAAAGCTGCTGATGTCGTCACAGCTGGTGGTACTGTTATAGTCAGTCCGGGTGTATATGGAGAAAATGTAGCGACGAAAGCTGCGGGAACATCTGCGGCTCCAATTACGTTTAAATCTTCTGGAACAGCTGTAATATCAACATTCTTTATAAATCATCCCTGGCAAATACTAGAGGGATTTACTTTGGATGGTTCTTCTTTTTCCTCAACAAATCTTTATGGATTAGTTCAATCAAATGGTTCTGTCGATAATAATAGAATCTATCACAATGCTACTGCTGATAACGTTGTAATACGTTCAAATACTTTCAATTCTCCTGATTACTATGGTAGTTATCATATGAACGTTTATACGAAGGATTGGATTATCGAAAACAATAAGTTTCTTACAACCTGGTATCAGGGTCTATCTATAGCGGGATCTGGTCACATTATAAGGAATAATTATTTTAGTTCTCAGACCGGTGCAGATTTATTGTATGTATTGGGAGATAATATAACTTTCTCAGGTAATACGATTAGAAATTGGGCTGGTAAAACAATTAATAGTGGTAAGTTGGTCGTAGGTATGAGTTATTATTTTCTTTCCACTACTGCCAATGCTGATTTCTCCAATGTTGGTGCAGGACCAGGTCCTTATGTCACCGGTGAAGGAAACGGATTCAAAGCTACAGGCGTAACTCCAAATAATTGGGGAGGAGCTGTACTTGATACAAGTAATCATACTGATATTGTTCAAGCAGACACTGACTATGGATATCCATCAGCAAAGAATTTATTGTTTGAGAATAATTCGATAATCAATGAGCCGGGTCTAGGAATGGTTCAATTCGGAAATATAGCTGACGCCAGATATCCTGTTACTGACACTCAAGGGTGTAATAATAATGTCGCAAATTGGACATTTAGAAATAATGTAATATCAGGGCTTTCAAATCCGATGAATCTTTGGGCCCCAGGATTTAGTTTCTACAATAACACTTTTTATCACAATGGATATTTGATTGGAAATGGACCTATTATGACAGGGTATTCACTTGACTGTGATAGAGGTGGAAGAGCAACAAATACTATATTTAAAAATAACATTTTCTATGAAAATGGTTATCCAGATTATACATGGGGAGGTTTCTATAATTTAGACCCTCTATTATATGATGTTGCTGGCTCTCCTATAGCAGACTACAATCTTGCGACTGGAATACCTGGTAATGAAAGAAGAAGCGACTTCGGTACGCACGGATTGGAGGTTCATGGTATTAATGGTGTTGATCCTATGTTCGTAGATGCCGCTAATGGTGATTTTCGTCTTCGCGCTGGTAGTCCAGCTATCAATGCCGGTACTCCTATTGCTGGATTTTCAGATGATATAACTGGTAGAGCACGTTCTGGATCTTGGGACCTAGGTGCCTACGAATACACCGGTTCCGTTGTAGTCACCGACACACCTCCCACCACCTCCATCACCACACCCGCCTCAGGTAGTACAATCTCAAACCAGATAACAATCTCAGCCACCGCCTCCGATGACAAGGGTGTATCTTTAGTCGAATTCCTGGTGGATGGAACATCTGTAGGTTCAGACAACACATCACCATACTCATACCTTTGGAACTCTACCTCTAAGGCTAACGGTTCACATACAATATCGGCCAGAGCCACAGATACCATAGGTCAGACAACAACTTCAGCATCAGTCTCTATAACAGTAAACAACGCAGCTGATCCTGGAGATGATACGACAAAGCCTTCAATGCCAGGAAATGCAGTAGCTACCCTTGAAGGGGGAAATACGATCGTATTCTCCTGGTCTGCTTCTACAGATCCAGTAGTCGCAGGTCAGACTACAAGTGGAATAGCTAGATACAATGTCTACAGAGACAATATTCTGAGAGAATCCATCACATCTCTCTCTACATCCGACGACGGTCTGCCTTCATCTACCACCTTCTGCTGGAGCGTAGAAGCCGTAGACAATGCTGAAAATATTTCAGCCAGAACCACTCCTTCATGTAAGACTACCGATAGTGCTCCAGTTGGTCCTGATATCACATCTCCTTCAAAACCTACAAACCTCACCGGTTCCGCTGTCTCACAAGCTCAGGTCAACCTCTCATGGGGAGCCTCGACTGATCCTACAGTCTCTGGAGCTATTACTTCAGGCCTCGTAGGTTACAAGGTCTACAGAAATGGCTTGTTCCTAGCCAATGTCACAGGAGCAACTACTTTCCAGAACAACTCTGGTCTTACAGCTAATACCACCTATACCTACCAAGTTACTGCGTATGACAGTGTGGGTAACGAATCAGCTAGATCCAACACCATCACAGTAACCACACCACCTCCAACTACCACAGGCATCGAAGTAGGAGACAGAGTACAGACCACTGCCAAGCTCAAGGTGAGAGCTACAGCTTCGAACAAGGGAACTCATCTGGGATCACAACCAAAGGGTTCTCTAGGTACCGTGAAAGCTGGTCCTGCCTACGCTAACGGCTACACCTGGTGGAATGTAGACTTCGATAATTCGACAATAGATGGTTGGTCTGCAGGGAATTGGTTGGTGGAGAATTAGTCCCAACTAACTTACTAAACAAAAGACTCCCGAAGGGAGTTTTTGTTGGCAGTTCAGTTCATATACTTACTATAAGTATTGTTGACTTTGTAAAATCCATCTGCTAATATCCAAACAACCTCTTAAAACCCTGTTTTGCGAGGATTCGTTGGAAAAGATTGGAAGCACAACCCTTCGGGGACGAGCTAACCAATCCCATTTTAATTGCCCGAAGAGAAATCGAGGGCGCAACAATAGAGCCAATGGCAAAAACATCAGTAATCGCAAGGTCAAAAAAGACACCCAAGTTCAAGTCTCGGGTAGTTCGTCGCTGTTTCCGATGCGGTAGGAAGCGTGGATATATGAGAGATTTCGACATTTGCCGAATATGCTTTAGGGAGTTCGCCAATGAAGGCGCCATTCCAGGCATCAAGAAGTCATCCTGGTAATCGACCCTGCTATTTTGCTAATCAATATCATTTCATTTTAAAATCATGGTAACCGACCCAATATCAGACCTCATAATCAGATTGCAGAATGCGAGCTTCGCAGGCAAACCTTCTGTTTCAGTTGTCTATTCAAAGTTCGCCGAGAATGTCGCTCATGCCCTGAAGAAAGCTGGCTACGTTTCCACGATCGAAAAGAAAGGCAAGACATTTACACATGAGCTCGTCCTGGGAATAGTCTATTTCGATACAGGCTCGAGGATCCATGGAGTAGAGAGGATTTCCAAGCCATCAAGGCGCGTGTATCAGAAGTACGGAGACATCCGCATCTATAGAAGCGGATTTGGAAATACATTCCTTTCCACTCCAAAAGGCATACTCGTAGATCAAGATGCAAAGAAACTAAAGGTCGGCGGAGAAGTTTTGTTTAAGATCTGGTAATAAATTCACCATCATGTCACGACTTGCAAAGAAACCAATAGTTCTCCCGCCAAAAACAGAGGCTTCATTCTCTGGGGGAGTTATGACTGTGAAAGGCCCTCTCGGCACTTTGACCAAGAATTTTCGTCCGAACATCAACGTCGAAGTCAAAAATGGCGAGATCACTCTCACTCAAGCTTTTCCAGGCTTGCAGTCAAATGCTCTTTGGGGAACATATGCTTCTCATATCAGGAATATGATAGAGGGAGTCAACAAACCTTTCGAAAAGAAGCTCATCGTCGAAGGCATCGGCTACAAAGCAGACCTCAAAGGCAAAGACTTGGTTCTTGCCGTCGGTTTTTCTCATACGATCACAGTCCCGATACCGGCAGATCTCAAAGTCACGAGCGAAAAGAACGTGGTCACTATTTCAGGCATAGATTGCGAGAAAGTCGGCCAATTTGCAGCGGAGATTCGAGCCTTGAAGAAGCCTGAGCCTTACCTCGGAAAGGGTATCAGATATTCAGATGAGGTTATAAGGAGGAAGCAGGGTAAGAAGGCAGCGTAATTAATAAGAAGAAAGGAGAAAGGAGAAAGGAGAAAGGAGACAAGAAAAACAAACATGAACACATTACAGAAAAAACAATTAATATTCGCAAGACGCAAGGCTCGCATTCGAGCTCGTATTTCGGGTACGGCAGAAAGGCCTCGTCTCGCCATATTCAAGTCGCACAAATATTTGTATGCTCAGATCATCGATGATACAAAGGGCCATACTCTAGTGGCGGCTGATTCCAGACAGGCAAAATCCAAAAAGCCAGTTGAGAAGGCAAAAGAATTGGGCATAGAGATAGCCAAGAAAGCCAAAGCCGCAAAGATTGGAAAGGTCGTATTTGATCGCGGAGGTTTTCTCTACACAGGCAAGATCAAAATGATAGCGGATGCCGCTCGCGAAGGAGGTCTAGAATTTTAATATAAAAAACATGCCAGCAAAAGAAATAAAAACAAATCAGAATGATACAGCGGGCAACATCGCAATCCCTGCTACAGGACTAGATGTTTCGGAGGTTGTTGCCACCGAGACAGTTGAGGAGGTTGCAACTACAACGCCTGCACCAAGTTCTGCTTCAAAATTCACACCTGGAAGAAAGATGCGCGGAGATCCTGCCCGAAGGGGAGGACGCTCTGGAGCACCTGGTCAAAGAGGCGGACCTCGAGGAGGACGCGGTGAACCTCGTGAGCGAGTAAAGCCTGAGTTTGATTCGAAGATCATCGATATCAGGCGCGTGACTCGAGTTGCAGCTGGAGGACGAAGATATTCATTTAGCGTGGCTGTAGTTGCTGGAGATAGGAAAGGCCGAGTAGGAGTTGGACTTGGAAAAGGCATAGACACAGCTCTTTCAGTCGAAAAGGCAACCCGAGAAGCAAAGAAAAACCTCGTCAGAGTTCCTCTAAGCGCTCAGATGACTATCCCTCATGCAGTAGAAGCAAAATACGGCAGTGCGATCATCAAGATATTCCCAGCCAAAGGTAGCGGAGTCGTCGCAGGTAGCTCAGCTCGTGCAGTTATCGAGCTTTGCGGTATCAAAGACGTTTGCGCAAAATTCCTCTCTGGAAGCAAGAACCGTTTGAACAACGCTCGCGCAGCCATAGCGGCTTTGAAGAAGCTCTCGAAGGTGCCTAGGTCAGCGCTTTCCAAGAAAGAGTAATATAATCAGAAGCGAATACCACAATGCAAATCAATACATTAAAAAGGAATACGCCAAATAAAAAGAGAATGATCGTAGCCCGTGGAGGCAAGCGAGGCAAGACAGCTGGAAGAGGCGGAAAGGGACAGAGCGCCCGCGCTGGTAACAAGCGCCGCCCAGAGTGGAGAGACATCATCAAGAAGCTTCCAAAATTGCGCGGAAGAGGCAAGAATTCTCTCAAATCTATCCAGACAAGGCCTTTTGTTGTCTCACTTTCTTCTTTGGAGGGATCTTTTGCAGCAAAAGACAAAGTGACCCCAACTATTTTGGTAGAAAAAGGTATATTGAGCACAGTCTCCGGAAAGATGCCTCTCGTCAAGATCTTGGGAGGGGGAGAGATGACGAAAGCTCTCGAGATCTCTGGTTGTGAAGTATCAGCATCTGCCAAGTCTGCCATAGAAAAGGCAGGCGGAAGCATTAAGTAAAAAACATATGCAAAAATTCTGGGAAAAAATGACGGTGGCTCTCAGGGATCCTGTCTTGCGCAAGAGGATTGGATTCACGGTGGCTGCTCTCATCATTTTTCGCGTGCTGGCCACGATCCCTATACCGAGCGTTGACGTTGAGAGCCTCGGAAATCTCTTGTCATCCAACCAGCTCCTCGGATTTTTGAATATCTTCTCTGGTGGAGGACTCTCCAATCTTTCTATAGTTATGCTCGGCGTCGGTCCTTTTATCACTGCGTCTATCATCATCCAGCTTCTCACTATGATGGTTCCGAGCTGGAAGGCCCTCATGCATGAAGAGGGGAATGCCGGCAGGATGAAGCTTTCACAATATTCTCGAGTCATCGGAGCTCCTCTCGCTGTCGTCCAAGCGATCGGTTTCCTCATCCTACTTCAGTCTCAGAATGTCTTGCCCAATATCAGCACTTTTGAATTTATCGTCAGTGTCATCGTGATCTCAGCTGGTTCTGTGCTCCTCATGTGGATCGGTGAGCTCATATCAGAATTTGGCATTGGAAATGGCGTATCTTTGATTATTTTCGCCGGTATCGTCTCGAGCTTGCCTACAGCAGCCATCCAGGCCTATCAAAAGCTCGTCACCACTGGAGCGGCTGATCTTCCTTTCTATATCGGTATGGTTGTCGTAGCGATAGCGGCTATCGCTGGCGTTGTCTATGTGACCGAAGCTGAGCGTTCAGTTCCAGTTACATATGCAAAGCAGGTCCGTGGCAACAAGGTCTATGGCGGTGCTTCTACTTATCTTCCTTTGCGTCTCAACCAGTCAGGTGTTATCCCAATAATCTTCGCCCTCTCCATCCTTCTTTTCCCTCAGATCATATTCTCGGCTTTGAGCAAGATAGGGAATGAGACGATTGCTAGCATCGGTTCTGCTTTGAACACCCTGTTCACAAATCAACTCTTTTACGGAGTAGTTTATTTCTTGCTAGTCGTTGCGTTCACCTATTTCTACACTGCAGTGACGTTCGATCCAAAGATGATATCAGAGAACTTGCAGAGATCCGGAGCATTCATTCCAGGAGTCAGGCCAGGCGAACACACCCAAGGCTATCTCGGTTCTATAGTGACTCGTATCACGTTAGTCGGCGCTCTATTCCTCGGTTTTGTGGCCATATTGCCTCTTATCATCCAAGCTTTTGCTCCAGGAGGGGACAGGTCTGTAGCTATCGGAGGTACGGCGCTCCTCATCGTAGTTTCTGTCGTCCTAGACCTTTTGAAGAAGATCGATGCTCAGGTTGCGATGCGCGAATACTAGGAGAAAGGAGAAGGAAGAAAGTAGAAAGTAGAAAGCAGAAATCGCAAATCGCATCGCAAAATCGCAGGTAACTAGTAACTAGTAATTAGTAACTAGAAAGCGCAGGTAATCCTGCGCTTTTTTCCCTCTCCTTTCTCCTTACTCCTTTCTCCTCTGCTTGCCCTGGGGATATCTACAGGTTACCCCCTCGCATATATTGGTATACTGTAGAGATGAAAACACTCAAACTCGAGCATGCTGCTTTGTTTGCAAGCTTTGCTCTCATGATCTTGGTCGGATCATTATTTTATTCACAAGGACCAACACAGATTATAAACCAAGCTTTGCTCGCACAAGTTGCGGGTACTGGCACTACATACTATGTAGACTTCGATGCAGGTAATGACTCAAACCCTGGAACCTCTACATCTGCCCCTTGGAAGCACTCTCCGGGAGACACGAATGCAACTCTGAATGCACGTTCTGTTATTCTTGCGCCAGGCGACACAGTCAAATTCAAAGGAGGTGTGGTCTACCATGGCGGAATAGTCTTGAATAGAAGTGGAGCTTCGGGTAACCCAATCACTTTCGACGGTAATTCTACAAACAATTGGGGAACAGGAAGAGCTGTGATCGACCGCGACTATCTCATAGACTCAAACGTCATAGAGCTAGTAAGAGGAGTGAGCTTCGTCAAAATTGAAGGATTTGAACTCAGAAATGCTGGAGGATATGCAGACAATGATCCGGTCGTCATCAATGCAGCGAATGGTGTGTATGGCAATTCTACTGGAGCGATAAGTATCCCCAGATTTGGCGTTGGAATATACATGTACAACGGGTATAACGATAATGTGACGATTAAGAATGTATATATTCACCACATTGGAATATGGCATAACACCATGGGCTGGAATGGTCGGGCACTTTCAGGAAATGGAATATATGCCGCTTCGCCAACAAATTTGGTCATAGATGGAGCTGATATAACGAAAGTTGGAGGTTCTGGTATAGCTATGTATGCTCCGTACACAGACATTGAGAACGTATTGATCACACGAGCAAATATTCACGATGACATCAGCTGGGGTATGGATGTGGCTCCGCAAAGAGAGGGTGCAACGATCAGGAACTTCAGAGTTACCCAGTCAAGATTCGAAAATCTTTGGTCAAATTGGACAGGAACACCGGATGATCCGAATGGAATCGGAACGACTGCGCCTCACCAGAATTATATATTCTTTAGGCAAGCGGGTGTTCCTTCAAGTTGGGTGAAAGTTTCAGTTGATAACAACTTCTTTGGAGAAACAAAACCTATAACATCAGGAACAGGAGGAACTGCAGCCATATTTTTGAGCGAGGGACCATCCGTCAGTATATACAACAATGTCTTCGCAAGGAATTGGTCCACAACAGGAACTATTGTAGTGGGGTACAACGTATTGGGTGGTATGCATCAGGTCGTGAAAGTATACAACAATACTTTCCATAGAGGCTCTGGTTTAATTATAAATTCTTCCCAAATAGATCCTGCTGGTGTAAGAGAATTGGACGTAAAAAACAACATTTTCTTGAATGATCCTGGTCTTCAGGCCAATTCTGTAATGATTGCTGTAGATGACAAGGAACCTTTGAAGACATTGAATAACAATGTTTATTTTGCTCCGGAGTATGGCCCTGGAGAATTGTATCCGTTTAAGATAGGTAATTATGCATACCACTTTTCTCAATTCGCAGACACTGGCTTTGAGTCTGATG
>CAZJQW010000007.1:17265-17586 GCA_964548575.1 uncultured Candidatus Saccharibacteria bacterium | reverse complement strand
GCCTCTACTATGTCTTTCAATCGTACTTGACTGCCATTTAGCATGTATTCATTTGTATTGTCGCGGTGAACGATGCGCTCTATAGAGACTTCATCAAAATCGATCGTAGGAAAGAACTTTGTGGAGTTGTCGAAAACCAGCTTGACGCTCGCCCGGTTCGCGCGACCAGCTTCGCCACCTCCATTCCAGATCATATCCTCTCCTCTCTTTCCTCGAAGAGATTTGATGGATTGCTCTCCCAAAACAAAACGGAAAGCCTCAGCAGTGTTCGACTTTCCAGATCCATTGGGTCCGACAATCGCGGTTATAGAAGAAGTGAAT